>JBCCJB010000498.1:0-2727 GCA_039028015.1 Planctomycetota bacterium | reverse complement strand
CATCGCCATTTGCATGACGATCATGGTCAGCTTTCGCGGTGCGTTTCAGCTGCAGCTCGCGCCGTTTCTCGTCATGATCCTTGGTGGCGGCGCGGCCTTGTTTGCGGCGCTGGGATGGCGAAATCCGTCGTCGGCCATTTTTGCGGCTTCCTTCGCGCTGCCGCTCATCACGTTCTACTGCATCACGCAATTCTTGTTGCAGACCGATCATTTGATGGTCGTCTTCGCTTTGGTGCTCGGCTACACCTTCACAACAGCAGCCATGATGATTCCAGCGTTGAGCGAGTTTGATGTTTCGCTGGAAATCGACCGCAGCGAATCTCACGTCCGTACAACCGGGTAGTGCCCGCTCGTGAACGAACTCCAAGCGGCTTGGCCTTACTTGGTCACGATGCTGGTGCTGATGGCCGCCAGTGGCTTGTTCAGCGGCAGCGAAGCGGCGTTGTTCTCATTGCGGGATCGTGACCGAAAGCGTTTGGCACGCAGTCGCGGTGCTGGACGTATCGCCGGACGTTTGTTGGCGGATCCGGAACAATTGCTCTCAGCAATTCTGTTTTGGAACTTGCTGATCAACATGATTTACTTTGCGATTGTTGCCATCGTTTCAAAAGATCTTTCGCGGCCGGGCCTATTCACCTTGGCCGGACTGGTGTCCATCATTTTCTTTTGCGAGATGCTGCCGAAGAGTTTGGCGGTCATGACGCCACTTCGAATCAGCTTGCTAGTCGCGTTGCCAATGGCCGCAGCGGTCACGCTGGTCCGTCCCGTTCTTCCCATCGTGCGATGGGCCAATCATGCCGCCAGTCGACTCATTTGGCCAACGTTCCAACCCGAACCTGAGATCGAACTCAGCGATATCGAACGGGCAATCGATTTGTCCACTGATGACGCATTATTGCTGCGGCGTGAGCGATTGGTGCTCCAGTCATTAATTGGCATGGCCGACACACGCGTTGATGAATTAATGCGTCCTCGCAGCCGGCTGATGATGGCGCCGAAACCACTTGATGATTTTCAACTCTCCCAACAAACGCCGCCGGGCGGTTATCTGTTGGTTGTTGAGGACACTGAATCGGGCGAAAACGAAAACATCGTCGGCTCCGTCGCACTGCGACTGTTGCGACCAAGCCAGTGGGAAGACCTGGGCGACGCCATCGAACGCGTCGTCCATGTGCCCTGGTCAGCACGCGTCGCCCAGGTGTTCGATCAGTTGGATGCGGAAGACGTCAACGTGGCCGTGGTTGTCAACGAATTTGGCGAGGTCCTCGGCGCACTCTCTGTCGACGATATCTTGCGTGGCGTGCTGGCCAGTCGTGATCAAGCCGATAAAGCCGAAGACCAGATCCAAACGATCGGCAGCGACCACTTTCGAATGCCTGGCTCGACCAGTCTGCGTGCGTTGTCACGCGTTCTCAACGTCAATCTTCCCGACGAGCGCGCCGCGACGGTTGCAGGTCACTTTCAGCGGCACAACGAACGTGTGCCCCGAGTGGGCGATGTCGCGCCCCTGTCGCCATTTGAGTTGGTCGTCACCGATCAATCCGATGATCAAATCTGGATCGAAGCGTGGCGGGTTCAAGATCGCGACGGAGATACCGCGTGATTCTTGCACTCGTCTTATTGCTTTCCGGCTTGTGCCTTTCCGCGTTCTTTAGTGGCAGTGAAACGGGTCTCTACCGCGTCTCGCGAACACGACTTGTTCTGGACGGCCTGTCTGGATCGCTTGCCGGTCGAGGTTTAGTTCGACTGATTAATCAACCGGCGATCTTTGTTGCCACCACCTTGGTCGGCAACAACTTAGCCAACTACCTGACCAGCGCCGCGGTTGTCCTGTTCATCGCGACCGCTCTGGGTGGCGGACCAAGTGCCGAGTTATTGGGAACGGTTTTGATGACACCAGTGGTCTTCGTCTTTGGCGAGTTACTGCCAAAGCATTGGTTCTATCAGGCACCGTATCGTCTGGTCCGAGCGACACGTTGGGGACTGCTGACCGCAACCGTGCTCTTTAGTCCGATAAGTCTGGTCCTGGGTATTCTCGGTCGTTTCTTGCAAAGCGTGACTGGTCAGACACCATTCCGATTGCGATTAGCCATGGCACGTGGCGATCTCGAAAAAGTCGTTCGTGCGGGCCACGAAGCGGGCATCCTCGCCGCGGGTCAACGCGACCTAACGCAGAACTTGTTTGAGATTGGAAATCGTTTGGCGATCATCTACGGAGTGCCACCCGATCGCCTCGCCACGGTCGAACTTGACCGTAACGGTTCAATCGATATTCGCGCCGCACGACGACGCGCGCTGCGAGTCAACCATCCGATCATCCTGGTCAAAAGCAACGATCAAGTCGTTGGTTATGTCAGGTTTGCGGATCTGCAAGCCGACAACACTGCCAATGCAATTCTTGACGTCGTCGCATGCCGAACCAGTGACCGTCATCTCAACGTGCTGTTGAAACTTTACGATGCTCACAGCGATGTCGCGTTGTTGCTCGATGACAACAACCGATTGCGTACTGTTGTGACGCGAAGGCAGCTTTTGCAACCGCTGTTGAATTAGCGATTCGCTTCGATCACGAACTGGACAGCGTCACTTTGGATTAGCCGTTCGGCGTTAGCCGCGGTTTTCTCGGGCCAAACCGTGGCTAGCGCCAAGACGGCTAATACGCTCGGTAATGCCATGAACCATCGTGTTTTCCATCCAAAGTGGCGCTGTCCAGCTAATCGTTTGCGT
>JBCCJB010000497.1:0-2738 GCA_039028015.1 Planctomycetota bacterium | reverse complement strand
GGTGGACTACGACAAGTACACCTTTGAAACTCACAACAGCGCACCGCTGTTCGGATTTGAAGAGGGCGAAAAACAAGACCGATACTGGGCTGAATACGGGATCGGCTTTTATCGCTGATCGCGGGTAGACAATCGCATGTCTCGTGTGCAACGCCTCGATTCTTCGAGGCGATTCTCATCACGAGATGTCACTACATCACCGAGAAATAGTTCTCGCAAGCAAAGTCGAAGTATTCGTTTTTGAGCTCGACTTCGAGGTCGTTGTAGAGGCAGTAGTTGCGGACCTGAAGCAGCAGATCACGGGGTTGGCAATTGCGAAATGGCCGATCGACAGGCAGGTAATGCGTTTTGATGAGATAATCGATCGCTTCAAAGTTGTACGGAATCTTGGTGACCTTGCACATGATTTCAAACAGCTTGCGAAAATCGGCTTCCGGAGGATTCTCAACCTCGATCTTATAGGGAATCCGCCGTAGAAAGGCGTCATCAACCAAATCCTTTGGTTCCAGGTTGGTGCTGAAGATTACCAATTGATCAAACGGCACTTGGATTTTTTTCCCCGACGCCATATTGAGGAAGTCATAGCGTTTCTCAAGCGGAATGATCCACCGATTGAGTAGTTGATCGACGGACATCTTTTGCCGGCCAAAGTCATCGATCACCAGCGTGCCACAATTGGATTTCAATTGCAGTGGTGATTCGCTGATGTTGCTGCTGGGCATATGTTGGACTTCCAGCATTTGCATCGTGAGTTCACCGCCCGCGACGATGGTGGGTCTTCGAATGCGAACCCAGCGTTTGTCGTAGCTGCCCGAATTGAGCAGCCCGGTTGAGGGTTCGGGCATGTCCATTTCGTGATTCATGGGATCGTAAACCCGCATCACGTCACCTTCGACATCGATCGCTCGGGGTATCCAAAGGTATTTGCCGAACGCACCGGTGACGCGCTCGGCGATGGAGGTTTTTCCGTTGCCGGGAAAGCCAAACAAAAACATGCCGCGGCCGCTGGCGACGGCGGGTCCCAACCGCTGCAGCATTTTGGGATTGATCAACAAGTCATTGAAAGCGCGGAGCAAATCATTGCGCTTGGGATACTGCCCTTCAATGGTTTGTTGGCGAACGCTCTCGATGTAATCCTTCAGACGCACTGGGCAGCTGCCGAAATAGGTGCAGTCTTTGTTGTGATTTCGAGCAATTGCTCTGCCGGTTTCCGTCAGCACGTACACGTAATCATTGGTTGCCGTCGCGCTTTTGTACGCGACGAGCTGTTCTAGCTTCATCCGGTCCAGAATCGGTTCGACCAATCGGAAGGGCAGCTGAACTTGCTGGGCAATGCGTCGCCCCTCAGCTTCGGCGGCATTGAGCAGAAAGCGAAAGATGATCGCTTCCAAAAGCGTTTCGTTGACCTGAGCTGTGCGTAAGTCAACCGGCTCTGAGGGACGCCACGGCTCATCCCGCGAGGGTGCAAATGATGAATTTGCAGCGTCTGCTGCCATCAACGACGACCGTGACCGAGCCGCATCGGTGTTCGCCTTCATGCCCGGTGCAACGGTCGCCGAGTTTGGAGCGTTTGCCGCATCGGCGTTTCGATTGCCCTGAGTGTTTTGCAGCGGCGCATTTGCTGTTTGATGTGCCGTCGCCGTCGGCGATGCCGCGGTTTGGCCGGGCGAGGTGACTCTCGTCGATTGCAACGTCGCTTGCTGGGCTGGTGTTGCGCTTGGCACCGCATTGATCGGTCGGTTCCCGCCGGAACGTCGAGTGGCCGTCTCGGACGTGACCGATGCTTGAGCTCGGCTTTGAGGTGGAGCTTGACTCTGAGGTGGTGACGGTGAGCGAACTGCCGCATCTGCATCACCGCTAAGCGATTGGATCCGCTCAATTAACGCGTCGAGCTGACTATCGGCATCGGAAGGATCAGGCATGATCGGAGCACGTCGAATTTGGAATCGCGAAAGGCAAGTCAGTTCGATCGTCGTCCAAGCGTTGATTGAGACCGATGCCGAGTGACGTTCACGGGCAGGCGTGTCTCACAACGATTGCGAGCATTCCTGGGACGAATCGTCATTGCGTCTGATCGTCAAAAGAGGTGCGGGCACACTGATTGACGCCAAGGTGTCCCTCGAAGCGGTGCAAACGAACTAATTTGCCTGGGCGACTTAATGGGATGATGCCGTCATCGGGTGGCTCCAAACGGCGAATCAAATCTGCGGCGAAGCCGCTACTCGCTCC
Source organism: Planctomycetota bacterium (assembly GCA_039028015.1). Taxonomy (GTDB): domain Bacteria; phylum Planctomycetota; class Planctomycetia; order Pirellulales; family Pirellulaceae; genus Rhodopirellula. The sequence continues at coordinate 509 of JBCCJB010000497.1, read as the reverse complement.
GATCTTGTCACGATGCGTTGGTCGTTCGGCAATCTCAACTGAGCCGCGGAATGGTGTGGATTGCCTGGCGATTGATCTTGGTTGCGGCCGTGATTCTTTTTTCCAAAAAGTTGGCCAGGTTGGCTTGACCAACTAGGTCGCGATCGCAATCATAAGCGACCCGCTGAGGCACTCAGGAAAAGCTCCCTGTGGGCCAAATTCGCTCGTTGTTTTCGAGTGAGCAGCAAACGATATTTGACAATTTGGTGATGAAACTTCTGTTGAGTTCAGATTGCGAGGTCGTTTTGCGTTGATCAACCGATCAGCGAAAAAATGGCGAATCGCGGGGGTCTTTTACCGAGGACCCCACGTCAGCTTCAACTTTCGGTTTTAATCTGATTTTACCCGCTGGGCTGCAGTCGACCAACTCTGTGAGTTGGTTTTGTGTCCCAGTGTGAATCAATACAAATTGAAGGGTTTGATCCTGGCTCAGAATGAACGTTGGCGGCATGGATTAGGCATGCAAGTCG
>JBCCJB010000496.1:0-2759 GCA_039028015.1 Planctomycetota bacterium | reverse complement strand
TGCAAAAAGTTCGCGATCTCATCGCGCAACTTCAAAGCCTCGGTGATGCGGTGCGGGTCGGCGACTTGGAGAGTCGACTAAAAATGATTCGCGAAGATGCAACGCGGTCGCTCAAGGATCGATCCGAATTGTTTGAAGAGGGTGGTGATGTAATTCGGTTGGGTCAGAGAAAGTTCGCGGTTAATCGACAGCCGCTGGACTTGACGACCGTCCTCCGTGACGACCAGCTGTGCTTGCATTTGACCGGAACACAGTATTTCCAGCCGTTGGTGGATGACCGTTTGATTTCAGCTCGTGATATCTGGAATCAAACACTCGTCAGTGAAAACGACGCGGTCTACCGAGCGGAATACTTGGCAATGGAACTATTTGTCCAGCGAGGTCAGATTGAAATCGAACGTCCGGTCACGTCTGCGTGGATTCAGTCGATGATGGTGGGTCGGATCGATGAAGGTTACGCCAAAGGGGTCCACGACGTTGATGCAGCGATGATCTTGGAGGGATTGCTCTCGCTGGATGAATCGATGGGCCTGCTGCGGTACTCGCCCACCGTTCGTGCGGCCGCATCATTAGCGTGGCATCACTTGATTGACGCCAGTGAACGAACTTCGTTTGCCAAGTGGATTGGCGGTCGCACCAAATTGACCAAAGCGTATCCCGATGCCAGCGTGCCCGAGTTGTTTCGTTCGCGTTTGATGACGCTCATTGCACCGCATCAGGACACGCTCGAAGACCTATTTGCAGGTAACTGGACCCCCGAGGACGTCGCAGATTATTTGTTGATGCAGTTGCAACAATCGCCCAACCAATTTGTCACTAGCGGTACGGCGAAGCGATTAAGTGCTCGCCTGCGTGAATCGATGTCGAACACACAACGGCAGCGATTGTTGCAAGCAGGACTCAAAGCGAACGCGGCGCATCCTGATCGAATGTTTGTTCTTGCCCGGAACTGGGCCGATGCGTTTTTATCGCGTCATGCGTCGAATGATTCGGCGGACCCTGAGCAATCGTATCGTGATGAGCTTGCGTGGCGATTGATGCGAGACTCGATTGACAAAGACGCTGCCATTCAAACGGAGGATGCCGAGTTGGATTCCGCTGTCGTCGCGAAGACGTTGACGGGCATGGCGGGAAGTCATCGTCGGATTGAACGCGGATCGATGACGCTGCACTTTCATCGGTTTTCTCATCGGCTGACGCAATATCGCAATGAAATCGTGCCCAAATTCCGCGAGCTCAACCATATCAAGAACCGGATCTTGGATGAGACCCGGGAATCAATGCGTTTGGACGAGTTCAAGCCGCGAGTGTTGTCGAGCTTTGTTCGCAATCGTTTGCTTGATGAAGTCTATCTGCCACTCATTGGCGACAACTTGGCAAAGCAAATGGGCACCGCCGGTGAAGACAAACGCACCGATCGCATGGGGTTGCTATTGCTGATTTCGCCACCGGGATACGGCAAGACAACGTTAATGGAATACATCGCCAACCGACTCGGTCTGGTGTTCATGAAAATCAATGGTCCCGCGATCGGCCATGGCGTGACGTCATTGGACCCGGCCGAAGCACCCAACGCGGCAGCTCGCGAAGAAGTCGAGCGTTTGAATCTCGCGTTGGAGATGGGCGATAACGTTATGTTGTATTTGGATGATATCCAGCACACGCATCCGGAATTGCTTCAGAAATTCATTTCGTTATGCGATGCGACGCGGAAAATTGAAGGGGTGCGCGACGGCAAAACGCGGACGTATGACTTGCGGGGTCGTCGCGTTTCCGTCGTGATGGCTGGCAACCCCTACACTGAATCGGGTGATCGATTTCAGATTCCCGACATGCTTTCCAATCGTGCGGACGTCTATAACCTCGGCGAAATCATCGGTGACAAGGCCGAAGCATTCGAGGTGAGCTATTTGGAGAATTGCTTGACGAGCAATCCGACGCTAGCGCCGCTGTCGACCGCATCCCCAGCGGACGCACGCCAGATCATTCAAGCCGCAATGCGAGATTCGATCGAATCCATTGATCTGCAATCCAAATTTCCACTGGATCAAGTCCGGGACATGTTTGAAGTCATGCGTAAGCTGTTGCATGTTCGTGATGCCGTGCTACGTGTCAATCGAGCCTACATTGCTTCAGCGGCGCAGGACGATGCCTATCGGACCGAACCCCCATTCAAGTTGCAGGGCAGTTACCGCAACATGAATCGGATCGCCGAACGCGTGGCACCGGTGATGAATGAATCCGAATTACAAGCTTTGATTGTCAGCAACTACGAACAAGATGCTCAAACACTCACCACCGACAACGAGGCCAACGTCCTGAAGTTCAAAGAGTTGATGGAATCGCTGACGACCGATGAGAAGCAGCGTTGGGACGCCATCAAGTACGCGTACGTCGAAAAGACGCGAATGGCTGGCATGACCGGAGATGATCAAGCAGCTCAATTGATGCGACAACTGGCGTCGATGAGAGATGGTTTGGAATCCATTCGTTCGGTGATCGCCAAAGCAGTCGCTGCCGATGATGCTTCCGCTGATCTGAAAATGGATGCTCGCATGGACGTCTTGCGACAAACTCTGCAAAGCCTTGGCGCAGGCTTAAGCGATCAGTTGCAGTCCACCGCAACGCAACTTGAATCCCTTGCGTCACAGCAAGCTGCGATTTCATCAGCTCCACCTCCCACCCAGAAAGTGCTGGTGCAACACAAGGTACCACGCGTGATTGCTGATCTGGTCAAAGGCCAATTCCATCTGATGCAG
>JBCCJB010000495.1:0-2766 GCA_039028015.1 Planctomycetota bacterium | reverse complement strand
TCGCGAATCAGAGTCTGTTGTGAATCCGGATGTCTCACTGCGACTCTCTGAAGCGCGATCAAGTCGACTCCGGCCCGTCGCTTCAAATATGGTTGTTGGTTCAGCACGTGCTTGCAACAACGCGTCGCCGTCACCATCGGAAATAATGCCTGGCCCTGATTGGGGCATACCTGCCATGCGTGTCGACTGCAACATGGGAAAAAACAAGCCACCGATAAGGCACGCCGACATCGCCGCCACCAACGTCCAGATCTTCCATGATTGTGACTTGGCGGCCGGAACCTTCGTCGCAACGGATGACAAAATGGCTTCGCGATGCTCGCTCGACAAATGGAGCTTGTCACCATCGTCATAAAACGCTCCCAACCGTTTCACCAGTTGCTCGCTATCCCGCACCATGGCATCCAACTCAGGCGAACGACGACGGTCGTTTTCAAACGCCACCCGTTCCGTTTCTGACAACTCACCCAGGACATACGCTGTCACGCGAGGATCGTCCGCAGGCAAACCCGATTCATCAATGGAATGATTCATAGCAATTCGATCCTAAGCCTTTTCGGGTGCAAGTTGCTGGCGAAGTGCCGTCATGGCAGCATGCAAATGGAAACCCACGTTGCTTTTGCTGAGCCCCGTCACATCTGCGATCTGCTGATACGACAACCCGGCCTGCAGTCGGAGCTGCAAGACCTCTTGTTGACGTGCGGTCAGCTGAGCAATGCAACTGGCCAGCTGGTCACGATCCTCCTGACCCGATAGTTGTTTGTCCGGCGGCGGTGAGTGATCGACGGCAATCACCGCAATTGCCTCGCTGTCCTCGGGGCTCATTTTTCGTTGCATATCGATGATCCTCGAACGGCACACAGTAAAAAGCCACGCCGCCAAACGCTCGTCAGACATCGGCGAGTTCGTCTCCAGTAAATGCCGACACAATCGCAGGAAGGTCTCTTGCACTGCGTCTTGTGCCACATGCAAATCGCTGAGCCGACGGTAGGCATAGGCCAAAAGTCGGCTTTGGTAACGATCGACAATGTCAGCGATGTCGTTGGTCAGCGTTGATTCCGCGACATCCGGTGGCATGAAGCATTCGACAAACGTGTGAGGAGTGGCGTCGTTGTCCGTCTAACGCGTGAGCGATCAAAAGATTAGGGAACAATTTGGAAATTCGTGAATCGAATGTCATCGCGTCAGGCCGCGGATCCCAAATACGACCAAATCGCGTTCGCGGTGACAGCTACCATCGACACAAGCCATGTCGTGCGATGTCTGGATCGAGGCTCGCTAAATTAGTCACAGAATTCCCGGTCTCCCGTTATCGCAACTCCACATGATCACCTTTCCACACCTCGGCCAAATCACACTGAAAAATTCGTTCACCATGATCGCTTGGATGGCAATTTCTGGATTGCTCGCCAACGCGGCTGCACCACCGTCACGCCCAAACATCCTGGTCATTCTGTCCGACGACCAAGGCATGAACGATGTCGGATGTTATGGCAGTGAGATTCCAACACCGAATCTTGATCGGTTGGCCCACGAAGGCCTGCGTTTCACCCAGTTTTACGCAGCCAGCAGCATATGCACGCCATCGCGATTCGGTTTGCTGACGGGGCGGTTCGCCCATCGATCAATTGATCGTCTGACGGGAGCGTTGATGTTCTTATCCGATGACGACGCCAACCGAGGCATTCGATCATCTGAGATCACTTACGCATCGATGCTCAAACAGGTCGGCTACCAAACTCACCTGGTTGGTAAATGGCATCTTGGTCATGGTGAGGATCAATTTTGGCCAACCGAACATGGCTTTGACACCTTCTTTGGTCACACCGGCGGTTGCGTTGACTTCTTCACCTGCCAGTACGGCAATCAGCCCGATTGGTATCGCGGGAAGGAATTGATTGAAACAAGTTCCTATGCCACTGACGTGATCACCGATGAAGCCGTTCGCGTGATCGAGAATACTGACCGAAGGCAGCCGTGGTACATCCATCTGGCCTACAACGCACCTCATTTCGGCAAGGGTTTTGATGAACAAACCCAAGCACCGGTTAACGTCATGCAACCAAAGCTGGCCGATCTCGACAAAGTCAGCTTCATCGCCGATCCATTGCGAAGGTCATTTGCGGCCAAAGTCATCGGCATGGACGCGAGTATTGGACGCATTCTCAAGGCACTCGATAAGACCCAGCAAGCCGATAACACACTGGTCATCTTCATGACTGATCATGGCGGTGACCCCAAATACGGCGGATCCAATCAACCATTCCGAGGCGGCAAGGCAACACTCTTTGAAGGTGGTCTCCGTGTTCCGTGCATCGTACGTTGGCCGGGAATGACACCAGCCAACTCGGTGACAGACCAAGTCGGATCGATGCTTGATTGGTTTCCAACGTTCGCCGAGATCAGCGGTGGCAAAGCACCAACCCATCTTGATGGTCAATCCTTGTCGCCCTTGATCACATCACGCAACGAACCGTCGCTAAGCGATCATCGCCCCATCGTTTGGATTACTGGATCGCATGCGGAACTGTCTCGAAGATCTTGGCGAGCGATTCGTTCTGGGCGATGGAAACTAATCCAAGCACCGGACCAAACGCCGATGCTGTTTGATGTCGCTGACGATCCGTTCGAATCAAACAACCTCGCCAACATCCATCCCGAGATCGTCGAGCGACTTCAGCAAGAGATCAAAGCGACGACGGCCGAATGAACCAAAATTTGCATGCCGGCATTAAAGCTATTCGCCTTTGTCTGGTTGGCTCATCG
>JBCCJB010000494.1:0-2783 GCA_039028015.1 Planctomycetota bacterium | reverse complement strand
CTCTTCTTGGTCGTTGATCAGCCCATAACCCACCAGATGCTCACGAGCCCGGGACGAAGCGTTGAATTCCACCGGCAAATTCACCAGTTGGAAAAACACCACGGCAGCGAACAGGATCACGCCAATCCACATGATCGCGGGAATCGTGAAAATCGCACCCACACCCAACAAAGTGGCACCAATGCCGCTGCCAAAATTGGCGGCTGGCACCGCAGCGTTGCGAATGACCAGCGGAGCGTAGCTCTGCGCATCCTGATAGGCGTGACCCGCCTCGTGACAAGCAACACCCAGAGCGGCCATCGAACGACCGCCGTACACATCGGGAGACAAACGCAGCACTTTGGCTCGCGGATCGTAGTGATCCGAAAGCTGACCTGGCACTTGCTCAATCCCCACCGAATTCAAGCCCGACGCATCGAGCATCCGACGCGCCGCTTCGGCCCCAGTCATCCGGGCAGGTACCTGTGACATCGCCGCAAACGACGATTTAACCCGCCACTGGGCGTACAGCCCAATCAAAAACGGTGGAATCACAAACAGAAAGTAAATCAGCATCTTTCAAAACCTTTTCGCAGGCGGACTTGGCTAACCATACGAAGCGAACCAAATCGGGGTGCTGCCACAGGGGCAGTTTTTCGTTGATTAACTGTACAGAGCAAGACTGGGACCAAACAGCAACGATCATCGACCGCAAACATTCGATTTTCAATCGTTTCGCCAATCGCGACACCGTGTAGGCCGATTAAACGACAAATCGTGCTCTCCGCAGCCCGGAATCGTCGATCGGCTGGCGGTCGTCAGGGGGCTCCAATCAAGCTGCATTTGGACTACGCTCTAATTGTGGATTAGTCCGAACGAGCTTGCTGCTTGCATACCTCCACCGGCATGGCGGGGTGCGCTCGAGCAGTGCCATTCAGGCCTAAACGGGCAAGCTAGCGTTTGCCTTATGACCACTTTCTCCAATCTCACCAGCCATTTCCGACAGACCGACGAACTCTGGGCCGAATGGACTCGGACGTCGTCGCGACCCAGTCACATTGTTTGTCACAAGTGATTTGATCAACGTTTAATTTGGTTTTTGCAGCGGACGTTACCATTAACGATTCCTCCTCCGCCGATTCCACGGCTTCCGACAGCAACACTTCGACGCACTCATTCACCGAAGCGGACGCAAGTTTGCTCCAAGACGCTCGGGCACGGATCCTTGCCGAATTAGGCAAAATCATCGTCGGGCAAGAACACGTCATCGACGAGATTCTGATCTGTTTGTTCAGCCGATCGCACGTGTTGCTGGAGGGCGTCCCCGGGCTCGCGAAAACGCTGATGATCAGCACGCTCGCCAAAACGTTGGATCTGTCCTTTAGCCGCATTCAGTTCACGCCCGATCTGATGCCCGCTGATGTGACCGGGACCGAAATTATTGAAGAAGATCGCGCATCGGGTCATCGCGAATTGAGGTTCATGCCGGGGCCACTATTCGCGAACGTCATTCTGGCCGACGAAATCAATCGCACACCGCCCAAGACGCAAGCTTCGTTGCTCGAGGCGATGCAAGAGCGGCAAGTCACCGCCGGTCGCGAGCGTCATCCGCTGGATGACCCATTTTTTGTGCTCGCGACCCAGAATCCGATTGAACAAGAAGGAACCTATCCACTGCCCGAAGCGCAGCAGGATCGGTTCATGTTCAAGATCCAGGTCGCGTATCCCAGTTTTGATGAAGAATTTGAGGTGGCCAGGCGAACCACAGGATTGGCGGCCGATGAGGCTCAACCGGTCCTGACAGGGCCTGAAATTCTTCGTCTGCAGGATTTTGTGCGTCAGGTCCCCGTCAGCGATCACGTGATTCGTTACGCACTTTCGATCGTCCGTCAAACACGTGTTGGCGGTGATGGCGTGCCGCAGTTTGTCGACGACTTGGTGGGCTGGGGCGCCGGCCCACGTGCGGTGCAATTTTTGATTCTGGGCGGCAAGGCCAGGGCATTGCTCGAAGGTCGCCAGCACGTTCAAGTTGAGGACATCCGAGCACTGGCACGTCCCGTGCTGCGTCATCGCATGGTTGTCAACTTTGCGGCCGAATCCGAGGGTGTCACCAGCGATGATGTCATCGATCGCATCATCGACGCCACGCCCGCGACCGAGGACGAATTATCGCGTGATGCGAGATTCCAGAAAATATTTGCGTCCTGAGGTCACCACGCGGATCCGTCGGCTAGAGCTCACGGCTCGACGGGTGGTCGAGGGATTTTTGTCAGGCATGCACCGAAGCCCCTACTTTGGGCAATCGATCGAGTTTCTTCAGCATCGCCCCTACGTCGCCGGGGACGAATTGCGTCACATCGATTGGAAGGTGTACGCCCGACAAGATCGGTTGCACGTCAAGCAATACGAAGAAGAAACCAACCTGCGACTGCAATTGGTGCTCGATTGCAGTGGCAGCATGAACTACGGGCGCGGCGATCAAAACAAGTTTGATTTTGCGTGCTCGCTGGCGGCGTCACTTGGTTATTTGGCTTTGCGGCAAAAGGATGCTGCCGGCCTGTATGCGTTTGACACTCAAATCCGCGACAGCGTTCCGGCGCGAAGTAATCAGCATCAATTGCATCGGATGCTGAACGCGATGGGTACCGCGGCGGTTGAAGGTGAAACGGACTTGTCGATGGTCGCCAGACAGGTCAGCGCCATCATTCCTCGCGGCGGCGTTGTGTGCGTCATCTCAGACTTACTGGGGATGCAGTCCATTTCTCCCGGTTTGCAGATTTTGCGCAGCCAAGGTCACGACGTTG
>JBCCJB010000493.1:0-2794 GCA_039028015.1 Planctomycetota bacterium | reverse complement strand
GCGTAAGTTGGGCTGACAGTCGTAATCATGTCGGCTGTGATCAAGCCGGTTTTCAGAAAATTAAGTCCTCCAAAAAACTCAAACGACTCTTGATTGAAGTGTTGCCAATCCAGATTGGTCCAACGAAACGCATCGGCGGGGAAGTGACCCTGGTAAGCCAAATTGTGAATCGTGAAAACCGTACGAGGAACACTCTGTGGCGATGTGCCCTCGTCCGCTGCGATCCGACACAACGCGGGGATCAATCCGGTTTGCCAATCATTGCAATGCAGCACGTCAACATCGAGTCGCAACTGCTCGATGAGGACTAACGCAGCACGACAAAAAAACGCGAATCGTTCCGCGTTATCGTGATAATCGCCCGTCGCATCACCATAGAGCGATGGTCGATCGTAGTACTGCGGTTGATCAATGAAATAGACCGGCACGCTAGCGACGGGGCCATCTTGGTCGTCGTTGTCGCTCGGCCGGACGGGAAGTGTCGACTTGAGAACACGGCATCCAATCACACGCGATTCGCCCATCGGGATCGCAAAGCTCAGTGAAGTCGGTTCGATCGTTTGCGATGTTCGATGGATTGATGCGAACGCGGGCATGATGACGGCGCAATCATGACCAAGCGCCGCCACCTCGCTGGGAAGCGTGCCACACACGTCCGCCAAACCACCCGTTTTCGCAAATGGCACTGCCTCGGTGGTTAGATAAACGATATTCAAAGATTCGTGCACTCAGTCGAGAAAGGTTACTCAGCTGTCCCGTCAAGAAGTCTGCCACAAGATAAACTAGGTTGTCGAGAAAACTAAGGAACCGTCGATCAATTTCTGATGACTCGGTTCCCGTTAGACGTGGCGGCGTACCCGCTTTCGGCCCATCTGCAGCATTCATGTCGCTACCACTGGTCACATTCTGGAAACGGCTGCTCTACAGCGGATTGGTCACGCCCGAAACGCCGCAGCGTTGGGCTGCCAAGTTCGCCGACGACCACGATGGCAAACCGATCAGCGACGTTGTCTCGCTGGCCAAATGGGCCGTTCGTGGAGGAAGACTCACGTCATGGCAGGCACAGCAGCTGATTTCAGCACCGCAGACCGCGTTGCCTCGATTGCGAGTCGAATCAATCACGCTCACCGGGCAGGCTCCACCGCTATGGTTCGATGGTCGGGATACGCTGGACCTGCCGCCTTGGACGATGGCAACGTATGAAGAAGGCTTCGACGATCCGGAAGCAGGCGTTCTACTCCGATTGCCCGCCACAAAGCTGACCGACGCTGATGGCGACCGTTTGCGACAACACGCGTCACTGCATCACGATTCACTGCAACCAATTCGGCTGGTGGGCATGCCGTCGGGTTGCGTGGCTTCATCGGAAGAGATTGTTACCGGAACAATCGATCCAACCGATGCCATGGTTGGATGGTGGGGTGCTTGGCCGGATGCGGGTAAAGCTCAGTCAGACCCAAATGCTCCACGTTCTGCGACACATATTTGTGGGCCACTCGATTCGCAATCGACCGCAAAATTGCTGCAACCGATTTGTGCGGCGGTGGCCGCGATGCACGCCGTCGGCCTGGTGCACGGACGCATTGAACGCGATGCGATCATCGCCGCGAATCAGCCCCATCGAATGGGCTCGTTCATGCTTGCCCGTGATCCAACGACGTTCCTTTCGCGGTTGACCACAAATTCAACGCCCCTGACCATCGGCGATGACATCCGTGCTTTGGGTTGGCTGGCGTGCCAATGGCGTTTTGGCGATCGGCCTCGAGACGAAATGCAAACGCGGTTGGACGACGCTCAATCCGAAGGTGCCAAAGCCGATCTAGGACTGCGTGTCTTTGCCAGCGCCGTTGCACAGGATCCGGCACTGCAGTTCAAAAGCGTTGAGGCCTTCGTTTCGGCACTCAATGTCGTTGCGGATACTCCGGCGCAATCGATCGTCATGAAGCGATCATCAGAATCGAGATCGAACCCAAAAGCAGCTTCCACGGCAACAACAGCAACGGTGCCGCAACCAACGTCAACCATTGACGCACCGCCCAAAGCAAGAGCTCCAGCCAAGCCGAAACCCGACTCAGCGGCGTCGAAACAAACAAAATCAACTGGCCAACCCCAAACCACCGTCACACCAGCCCCATCCACCCAGCATGATGTGACCGCTGATGTTCAGCCCGATCCTGTCCCATCGCCACCATCGATGGCGGCGGCAACTTCGACGTTGACTCAATCACCGCGGACCGTTCGCCCAGCGAAGCCAGCAAAACGTCGCGACCGCAATCGATCGGCCAAGCTCGTGCTCGGATCGCTATGCGTGCCGATTTTGCTACTTCTGGTGGCATTGCTGGTTCGCGATCCGGATTCCGCTGCCCGGCGTGAGGTTCGCATTCGGCCGCCGATCATCGTCACACCGTTGGCTGTTTCAAAAAGCCCACGAACCGACACGACACCAACAACGACGAGCACGCGCGTGCCAAGCGACAATAAGGTGTCGGCAGGCGTCCAAGTGGTTGAGAGCGGCGATCTTTTATGGGCGGAACCGCACTGGAACGATAACGCAATCGATCCGTTGACCAAGTTGCAAATGACCGCACTGCTGCCACCAGGCCCCGGTGCGATCATCATCGTTCGTCCATCGAAGTTGATCGAGATGGGTTTGATGGAAACGTTCGCGGTCGAAGTTCAACCTTGGTTTGAAACCCTGCAAAGCTGGTCGGGGGTCAAATTAGCGGACATCGATTTTGTCGCCCTTGCTTGGCATCCTGCCTCGGGAGGCCGCCCGCAAGTGACCGTTGCCGTG
>JBCCJB010000492.1:0-2806 GCA_039028015.1 Planctomycetota bacterium | reverse complement strand
TTTGACTTGCGGTTCTTACGGACGAGGTGGTTGATGGTGGGCATGAAAATCGGCAGAAAGTACGTCAAAATCAGTCGAGCCGCGGAGTATGGCAAGTCCGAATCGACTGTCAAGACCGAATCAACGTCGTCAAACCTGCCGGCCCGAGGCTGCCGAACGGGCTGACACGGATGAGTTGGGGGCTTTGGAATTTGATTGAGATGTGATCTCGGCGGTATAGTGACTGAATCGCGATCACTCGCGTTATCCCTCCCAATTCCCTCCTCGATGCTCTCCTCCGCACATGTTTCGATTGATGGGACGTGCGGCCACGCACACGTGCGATGGCACCACGCGACGCGACTTCTTGCAAATGGGTTCCCTGGCCGCGATCGGTCTTGGACTGCCCGAATACCTCGCCGCCGCCAACGCGGGAGCGGTCAAGCCAGGTCATGACCAGCGGTCCTGCATCATGATCTTTAATCTTGGTGCACCGAGCCAGCTCGATACGTTTGATATGAAGCCGCAAGCGCCGCTTGAGGTGCGAGGGCCGTTTCAACCCATTTCGACCCGCGGTGACTTTCAAGTTTCTGAGATTCTGCCGCGCCACGCTGAGGTCGCCGACAAATTCTCGATTGTGCGTTCGTGTTATCACACGGCTGCCGCGGTTCATGATGCGGGTTGGCAGATGTTGCAGACCGGTCGTCAGTTCACCGGTGGCGTCAACTTTCCGCATGCCGGCGCGGTGGTGCAATATCTCCGAGGTCGCCGCAGCGACCTCCCCGCGCATGTTGTTCTGCCAGAGACGATGGGTCGTGGTGGCGGCAACCTGCCCAACGGCCAAGCGGGCGGCTTTCTCGGCAAGGCGTACGATCCATTTGCCCTGATGGCGGATCCGAGTCAGCCCGATTTCAAGGTGCCTGACCTGCTGCCACCGCCGGACCTATCCGATGTGCGAATCGATCGCCGCCGGACGATGCGCGCTGCGATTGAAGCCAAGATGCAGCATCTGGAAACCACGGAGTCCGCTCGCATGTTGGATCAGAATTTTGATGCGGCGTATCGACTGATGAATAGTCCACAGGCCCGGCAGGCGTTTGATCTCAAACAGGAACCTGCCCAGGTTCGCGAGGCCTACGGCATCAATCGTTTTGGTCAGTCATGTTTGCTGGCGCGACGACTGATCGAAGCTGGCGTTCGCTTCGTCACCATCAATACATTTTTGACCGTGTTCAACGAAGTGACGTGGGACATTCACGGCAGCAAACCATTCACGACGATCGAAGGGATGAAAAACATCGTCGCTCCGATCTACGACCAAGGTTACGCAGCGCTGCTGAAGGATTTGGACGAACGCGGACTACTCGATGACACGATGGTCTGTGGGCTGGCGGAATTTGGACGAACCCCCAAGGTCAATCCTGCCGGTGGCAGAGATCACTGGCCGCAGTGCTTTTCGTGCACCTTTGCCGGAGGCGGTGTTCAGGGTGGTCGGGCCATCGGTGCCAGTGATCCGGTAGGTGGGGTGCCCGTGGATCGACCGACGTCGCCGGGCGAAATTATCGCAACGATTTTTAAGAGTCTGGGCCTCGACCTGCATGCGGAACTTCCTGGTCCCGCCGGACGCCCCTTCCCGTTGGTGGATTTTGGAGTGCGTGAGATCCGGGAGTTGTTCGCATGAGATTGGGTCGCTGTTTTGCCGCTGCAGTGGCTCAAATGTCGATGTGGTCATCGATCGTGGTGGGCGATTTCGCAATCCTGCCACCCGCGTTTGAACTGCATGGCCGAGAATCCATTCAGCGAGTCATCGTCGTGGCGAGTGGTCAACAGACCAAGTCCACTGGAAATCAATTGCCCGAGTATGGTTCTCTGGTGCAGTCAGATGAAATGACGCTACGGAGTTCCGATGAGTCGGTCATTCGTGTCGAAGACGAGATCGTCTATCCCGTTGGCGGCGGTATGGCCAACGTTGAAGCGTGGCTCGCTGGGCACATCGTTGCCAGCGCCACCGTGCGTGTGGACGCAATGCATTTGCCGCATCAGTGGTCATTTCGCAACGAAGTGCAATCCGTGTTGGCCCGCCAGGGATGCAACATGGGCGCCTGCCATGGTGCGTTAGCAGGCAAGGGCGGATTTCGTTTGTCATTGCGTGGCTACGACGCTGACGCGGATTACTTCACGATCGCGCGTGAAGTACGTGGTCGCCGGATCGAGATTGCCGACCCCGGACGCAGTTTGCTTGTCGCCAAACCCACCGGGGCACTTCCTCACAAGGGTGGATTGCGACTTGATGTCAACAGCCGCGATTATCGCGTTGTGTCGCAGTGGATTGCTGATGGAGCGGTGGGGCCAAGTAGTGATGATGCTCGTCTGACGCATCTTTCGGTCTCACCAAAACAGTCGCGTCTGCGGCCCAGTGATCAAACGCGAATTCTGGTGTCGGCCCACTACGATGATGGGCGAATTGTCGACGTCTCTCACTGGGCAAAGTTTTCGGCCACCGATGAGGCAGTTGCCAGCGTCGACGACGATGGGTTGGTTCGCGTGCGTGGTAGCGGTGAAGCTGCCGTGCTGGTTTGGTTCGGTAGCCGCGTTGAACTGGCTCGCATGACAGTGCCGTACGACAACGCGGTGCCCGAATCGGTATTTGCGGCGGCCCCAAAACGCAACTTCATCGATGAGATCAATCTCAAGCAGTTGCAGACACTAGATCTGCCACCGTCGCCGCGTGTGGACGACCTTGCATTTTTGCGTCGCGCGACCATCGATACGGTGGGTCGATTGCCGACCGCGGCCGAGCAGCGGCGGTTTTCCAATGAGCTGGCTT
>JBCCJB010000491.1:0-2810 GCA_039028015.1 Planctomycetota bacterium | reverse complement strand
GGCGGGAGTTGATGTCCCGCTACGGGATCGAATTCAATCAACTGTTGACGATTACCAACATTCCGATCCGTCGTTATGCAAGCTACCTTCGAAAACGCGGGCGGCTTGATGAATACATGGACTTGCTTCGACAGTCGTTTAATGCTGCCACCATTGATCACCTCATGTGCAAGCATCTCGTGTCAATCAGCTGGGACGGTAAAATTTTCGATTGCGATTTCAATCAAATGATCAATTTGGTTGATGATCCCAAAACGATCTGGGACATCAATTCCTTCGACGAGTTTTGCTATCGCCGGATTGCTTCGGGTGATCATTGCTTCGGATGCACGGCGGGAGCCGGCAGCAGCTGTGGTGGGGCACTCGTGGCGGATGGATCGTAAGCGAATTCGCCGACCCGATCAAAGATAACTAACCAGTCTCAACAACAAATGAAATCAAACTGATGTCAGCCACCGATACTCAATCAATCGTTCGCGAACGGTATTCCGACGCGGCACAACAACGTGAGCCCGAATTGTGCTGCCCGGTCGATTATAACGCTCAATTTCTAAAGGTGATTCCCCAAGAAGTGATCGACCGAGATTACGGATGCGGCGACCCTTCAAAACATATTCGCGAAGGTGAAACCGTTCTGGACCTTGGAAGTGGCGGTGGGAAGATCTGCTTTATTGCCTCGCAAGTGGTAGGACGCGAAGGCCAGGTCATCGGTGTCGACATGAATGACGAGATGCTGTCGCTGGCACGCAAGCATCAGCCGACGGTTGCCGACGCGATCGGACACGACAACGTTGAGTTTCGAAAAGGGAAGATTCAAGATCTCGCGATCGATCGCGAAGCCATTGATGCGTTTTTACGCGAGCACCCCGTGACCGATGACACGTCACTGCAAACACTGGAAGCGCATCTTGAAACGCAACGTCGCGAACAACCGATGATCCCCGATGGCTCAATTGATGTTGTGGTTAGTAACTGCGTTCTCAATCTGGTCGACAATGACGATAAGGAGCTTTTGTTTGATGAGCTGTTTCGAGTCATACGCCCCGGGGGACGCGCCGTCATCAGTGACATTGTCGCCGATCAACCGGTGCCAGAATCCATGCGAAACGACCCCGAATTGTGGAGCGGCTGCATTTCGGGTGCTTTCGAACAGTCCGCCTTTCTAGAAGCGTTCGAAAATGCGGGGTTTGAAGACATCGAGATTCTCGATTTCCAGTCATCGCCTTGGCGGATGGTCGCGGATATCAGTTTTCGGTCGATGACCGTGATTGCTTATCGGCCAATGTCGGAAGCCGGCACCGATGAGTTAGCCGACGAACAAGACGAGCAACCAGTTCCTCCCGATTCGGGCGTGGAGCGGATTTATCGCGGGCCGTTCAAGTTTGTCAGCGACGACGCCGGAATCGTTTATTCACGTGGTGAAGTTTGCGAAGGCGAATCGGCGGTCGCTGCGTCTCGATCCTCGATTGCAGATCACTTTGCAGTCATCCATCAAGGCCAAGACTTGGACACCGCTAGCAAATTTCCAGCATGCGATGTTTCGAATTCACCCTCCAGCCGATCCACATCGTTACCAACCCACGATGGTGATTGCTGCGGTGGCAGCTCATGTTGCTGATTGATGTTGGATGAATTCGATGCGACCGGTTTCCTTGATCCTTCTTCGCTAGCTGGACAGCGCCACTTTGGATTAGCCGTTCGGCGTTAGCCGCGATTTTCTCGGGCTAAACCGTGGCTAGCGCCAAGACGGCTAATACGCTCGGTTATGCCATCAATCACTGTGTTTTCCATCCAAAGTGGCGCTGTCCAGCTAGGCACTGTCCCGCAAATATGAGCCGATCGCGATAGCGTCGGGCGATGACGCAAGGTTGAACGCAACAGGCCTCGTCCATCATTAAATTGCCGATTTCAAAATGAGCCATTGGGCGATAGCCCCGGTTTCCACGAGAACCGATGCTAGCGCGTTTCGGCTAAGTCGGTCTTTTATTTGCGGACGAGTACCGAGATGAATCAAATCGTCCTCTTGTTTGGCCTTGAAGCCAAGTGTTTTCCCACCAGCATGCCCACGACGATCGCCATAAAGACTTGGCCGATGATCGCCTCGTACGCGGCCAGCATCCGCGTTGCATTCGATACAGGTACTACATCGCCATAACCGACTGTGGTCAACGTGATGAAGCTGAAATAGGTCAACTGGTAAAGCGGATCACCGTCGTCGACCGTCAATCGTAAACCGGCTGGATCCCACTGCATCAAGACCGCGTACAGTGATGCAAACAAGAGTCCAATCAGCATGTACGTGCAGCAGGCTCCCAACAGAGTATCAACGTCGACATCTGGTTCGGACAACAGGGCTCGGAAGTGAATAACGACGCCGATTCCGAAGAACAGGGCGTAGCAGTACGGAATTGCGTTGCCAACAAGAGGGACGACCGTGGCAAGCCAGGTCGTGATAATGCCGATCACACCGATCCCGCCATAGATCCAGTTCAGCCATCGCTTAATCGAGACCCTTGGATACAAGGATGCGACAATCGAAAGAGTGAAAATGGTGTCCAGCGAGACTTTGGCGACAAACGTGTTGGCCAAGTGTGGATAGACGACGAACAAACTGCTCAAGCACAGAAAGAGTACCAGTTGACCATGCGCGACCCATAATGCTCGCAGCCGACTCATTATTGGTTCGGCGACGCAGTGTTTTCAGGGATGGGCGAGATGCCAAACGTTTCAACAACGATTGCGTACAACGCTGGAACGATATAGAGAGTCAGCAATGTTGCCACTAGCAGGCCATAGATCATTAGCCATGC
>JBCCJB010000490.1:0-2811 GCA_039028015.1 Planctomycetota bacterium | reverse complement strand
TTCATGACCGTGTAGTTGATCGTCCGCGAACGAGTCTCGTACACAGGCTTGTTGACCGTGTAGTTGATCGTCTTGGTACGAGTCTCATACACAGGCTTCTTGACCGTGTAATTAATCACACGCTGATGTTGCTCGTAAACGGGCTTCATCACGGTGTAATTGATTGTTTTCGTACGAGTTTCATACACGGGCTTCTTGACCGTGTAGTTGATGACCTTCGTACGAGTTTCATACACCGGCTTGTTAACGGTGTAATTGATCGTGCGCTGACGCGTTTCGCGTTGGGGCACCATCACGGTGTATTGAACTTCTCGCGAAGTCGTTTCGGGAACCATGCGCACTTTGTTGACCACTTGGTCCTCATAGTACGTTTCGGTTCGCGTGCGGTAGCGAGTCTCTTCGACTTGCTCCATCACGGTTTCACGAACGGTTCGCATAACGGTGTACGAGCCACCGCTGGAGGCTGCTGTCGCGCCATCGGCGGCGACCGCACCCCCTTCGACTACCGAGCCGCCGCAGCCACCACAACCTTCATAGTTGATGGCACTACAGTAAGCGGCGTGGGCAGCACTGCCGCCGGTGACGACCGAAATGATCGCCAAGGCTGGCAATAACCACAACCTTTTCATTTGTTCTACTCCAACAGGAAATAACACGGACGTGCGAAGACGCAGTTTTTCCAATCGCTTGGATCTGATCCTGCCGGAACCCCCCGGCTTGATCAGGCACTTGAACTCAGACTCGCCAGAGACATTGGCGATCCACCGGGTAATCCCATTGACATCGATTCCCCAAACGCGGCGTGGCTTGTTGGCAGGGTGCCCGTCGACCAAACTAAGTCCACGGCTGCGTTGCGTTCACGTGCGTTCCATCTGGCGTCGACTGCGAAAGCCTGGCTTGATGGAAGGGAGGACAATGAGGATCAGCCGGAAGCTCATCAACGTCGCCTGGGCAATCCATGCTGGTTGACGAAACTGAATCCGATGCACTGACTACATCGACTATGTGACAACGCTTGAACACGCAAACGCGGCAGCCAAGGCAAAACGAGATGTTTAGGGTGACTTGTCGAATCAAGGTTGACGGTCACGCCGATTGAATCGATCACGCTGTCCTTTTACCGCCACAGTGACGCGATGCGACCACCGACCGATGACAATTTGCATCGCGGACACCACGACAGAGGTAGTTCGAAATCGAATCAGCCAGAATTGCCGGGTGACGCCCGACTGCCTGACCAATCAAATTTGCACGCGGCTCTCTCATCACCGGCCGTGGGTCGATTGAGTCTGTATTTCCGCGAACTTCATCGCCTCGCCTCGATCGGCGAAACAACCGTTAACAGTCGTGAAATGGGGGCACTCGTCAACGTTTCGCCGGCTGTCGTGCGCCGCGATCTGAGTGCCCTGGGCAGCATGGGACGACGCGGCGTGGGATACGACGTGACCGCGTTGGCTGATCAAATCGGTCGGGTTCTTGGTAGCGGTGTGCAGTGGAAAGCGATCTTGATCGGCGTTGGGTCTCTGGGCAACGCGCTGCTTCGCTACCGAGGTTTCGAACGTCTCGGTTTTTCGCTTGTTGCCGCGTTTGATACGGACAGCAAAAAAATCGGCCAGCAAGTTGGCGGCGTGACCGTTCGACCCCTCAAAGATCTCGAGCCGATGCTCTGCAAACGTCAGGTCGAGCTTGCGATCTTGGCTGTTCCGAGCGACCACGCAAGCGATGTGGCGTCGCGGGTCGTGCAGTGCGGGATCGCTGGCATTTTGAACTTCGCACCTACAACACTAAGGGTCCCTGCCGGAATAGCAATCATCAATGTCGATTTGGCCAGCGAACTGCAGCAACTGGCCTTTTCAATTCAGAATCTCAAAATCTAAACAGTGGTTGATCCTAGTGCCGGCCGGGATCCGCTGGCGACGGATCGACCGGACTAACAAATCATCGCTTCAAACGTTGACTGGCGGCTGGCCTTACAACGCCGCCTCAATCGCGGAAACCAGCTCATCATCGCTTGGTGCCGTTCGTGGACTGAAACGATGGATCAAGTTGCCATCGCGATCAATCAAGAACTTTTCAAAGTTCCAGCTAATCGGGCCGCTTCCGGCTGGCTCGACGTCTTGGCTCGTGAGATTCTTGTAAAGATCGTCAGCGCCGTCTCCGTTGACCTCGATCTTGCTGAACATCGGGAATGAGACATCGTATTTCGTCGAGCAAAATTGCTTGATATCAGCCTCCGTTCCAGGTTCTTGCCCTCCAAATTGATTGCATGGAAATCCAAGAACGACGAAACCTTGGTCCTGATATTTCTCGTACAACGCCTGCAGGCCGGCGTACTGCCGCGTGAGACCACAACGGCTCGCGACATTAACAATCAGAACGACACTGCCCTCGTAGTCATGCAGGTCGACCGGCTCCCCGTCGATTGTTTTGGCTTGGAAGTCGAGAGCACACTCGGCTTTGGATGTGGCATCGGCGGCGGCTGGCTGAAATGCGGTCATAACAATGGCCATGGCAAGGAACGCGAACGGGAACAAACGACTCATAGGGAGGCTCACGAGGGTGAAGTGGGGAAGGAATTGTGGAGAGATCGCCGAAAACGTATGTGGCATCGCGTCGTGCTGTCATCAGCGACGGATCACGTGGATTATGTCGACGATGCAGATTACAACGACGGCGATCGAAATCTCGCCCCACAGTGTAAGCGCTGAACTAGTGCTTCTTCTATCTTTAAATTTAGGGTTCTGAGTCGTAGCCGGGCTTCGCCAGAAGCCGGAATTGATGGAGCATTCCGTGTTCTGGCGAACGACGGCT
>JBCCJB010000489.1:0-2814 GCA_039028015.1 Planctomycetota bacterium | reverse complement strand
GTGAGGGTTGTCTTGGAAAACTCGGGAACGATGAACTGACACACCAACGGCGACGATGTGACGACTATTCATCCAATCAAAGTTTGAAACGTTCGTTCGAATCTGTCCACGCGTGATGCCTTCGCGAGCCAACCCAACCGTTCGGCGTTTCGCAGTGGGCTTGATGGGCATTCCGACACTGCTCTTGCTAACACCGGTCAGCTTCACGGCTTGCCGGCAGGCACCAAATCGCTCATGCGCTCGCCAAGCATCAAGGCACGACGCGATCGCGGATGCGGTGCTGAGCTTCCCAAGCAATTCAATGCCATCGCCACTTGCGATCGTACATACCGAGCCACTCGACACGGGTTACGCTGAACATCAACCAAAGGATCAGCAAAACGCGGGCCCCAGTGATCTAACAACGCTGGTTTCTCAGGTGTCGTTGAGTGCTGACCCTTTAGCGTTAAACGATGAACCGGTTGATGAGCCGTACGATCATTCCGTGCTCGTTTCACCGAACCCAGGATTTAATAGCCCAGGAATGAATTTCGCCGGTGGTAGTGCTGGCAACGATTGCGATTGTGTCCGCCATTCCGGTATGGATCCCGAATCATTCCAGGACCTCAGTCAATTCGACATGCTGCAGATCGCAATGCGTCACAGTGATGTCATTCGGTCGCTTGGCGTCCGTGTCCTTGATCGCCCCGAAGCTGTTGCGACTCGCTACGGCCCAGCGATCACGGCCAGTGATCCGTTCTTTGGACCCGACGCGGCACTGGCCGAATTTGATGCACGATTGAACGCTTCTTTGACCACGCAAAACAACGATCGCGTCTTCAACAATGCCACGCTGGGAGGCGACGTCCAAGAACTGGTGCAAGACTTTGCCGTCGCATCATCCCAAGTCTCCAAACGCACGATCTATGGCACTCAGATTTCGCTGCAATCCAACTACCGATATGACGCGAACAATCGGGCGGGTAATCGATTCACCAGCTATTGGGAAAACGATCTCGAGCTTGCCATTCGCCAGCCCCTACTGCAGGGAGCTGGCAAAGCATTCAACTTGATTGCTGGTCCCGCAGCTCGACCCGGTTTCAATTTTTCAAATGGAATTTGGATCGCGCGACTCAACACGCAAATAAGTCAAACCGACTTTGAAGTCGCGTTGCGAGAGTACTTATTCGAATTGCATACCGCCTATTGGGATCTGCACCGGCACTACGCGCTGTTGCGTGGTATCGAACGAGCCAGGTCCGTGGCCTACGAAATATGGCAACAGGCCCTCGCCAGACGCAACGCGGGTATTCCCGGCGGTGAAGCGTACAAGGAAGCGCAAACTCGCGCGACCTACTATCAATATCTCCGCGAAGGCCAGGTCCTGTTAGGTGGAGGTGATGGTCGCGCGGGGTTGTATAACGCCGAACGGAGTCTTCGCCGATTGATGGGTCTGCCAACGACCGCGTCGCAGTGTCTTCGGCCGATCGATCCACTTGCAGCCTCGCCGTTTCGTTTTGATGTCGATGATTTGGTGTCGCGAGCCGCACGGAATCGAGCCGAAGTCCGGCGTCAAGAAACGGTCGTTCAGCAACGCCACCTCGAATTGATCGCGGCAAAGAACTTCCTCTTGCCGCAAATGGATTTGATCGGCCGCTCACGCACGCGAGGTTTTGGTGATCAGTTAACGGGCGGTGGCCCTCGCTTCGCCAGCGCCGCCGAGGACTTCTTTTCATTCGATCATCACGAATGGGAGTTTGGTGTTGAGATGGGTGTGGTGGTCGGACGCCGGCAAGCCAAGGCCGCGGTCCGAAATGCGACACTGCAGTGGCAACGTGATCGAGAGGTGTTGCGGGAACAACAGCGAGCAGTTCAATTCGAAGTGGAAAACGCGGTCGCGGAAGTGTCCTCAAGCTTCTTGGCCCAGCAAAGTTCGCTCGCACGCGTCGATGCTGCTCGCCACCGACTCGACTCATCTCAAGCGTTATACATCGCGGATAAGATTCAGTTGGAGTTCCTCATTGATGCCACCGAGGCACTGCTGCAAGCCGAATCCCAGTTAATCGATGACCAAATCCGCTACACCCTCGCGTTGGTTCGCGTCAGCCGCAGCGCAGGCTCGCTTTTGAAAGAATCTTCGGTTTGCTTGGCTGCCAACCACTCGGTTCCGACAACTGACAGCCTTCGATAACAGTCTCTAATGTGGACCGCTCATTCGCGAAAATCAGCTGGCGGTCGTGATTCGCAGTACGGCTGTCGAAAACTCCAGATTCAATGGCGTAGGCGAAATCTCAGGGTCGACGACCTTTCCTTCAGAATTGGGGGAAACGAAGAATCAACCAATCGAGACGGACCGCTATTTCGCGTCCGCCTTGAGCTCCTGAAATCGTTTCCGCATCGCTAGCAAGCGATCTTGATGCATGGGGTCATCGACAAGATCACTTTCCTCCCGTGGATCCGTCGCGAGGTGAAATAACTGCTCTCGATCAAAGTCGGGCCAATAAAAGTACTTCCACTCCTTCTCGACTAATGCTTCCGATGCGGGAATGAAATCACTGCTGCGAATCACCGGATGCTCGTAAAAAAAATCGGTACGCCAGTCATCAGGCGTGTCACCCAACCAAAGCGGCGAGAGATCTCTGCCCTGCATCGTCTCGGGCACACTAAGCCCGCATGAGGTCAGCATCGTCGGAGCTAAGTCGACGTTCAACGTCATCGCATCATGAGTACGGCCTCGTCGTGCATCCGGCAATCGCGGATCAAAAACAATCAGCGGCACGCGAATGCTCTCCTGATGCGGGTACCACTTATCAGCCAGTCCATGTTCCGCGTGAT
>JBCCJB010000488.1:0-2828 GCA_039028015.1 Planctomycetota bacterium | reverse complement strand
TGATTTTCTAGGCAACGTCTCAATGGGTGATCCCATTTGGATGGGAGGCGACGGGCAGTTTCGTGATGGCACGCAGCAGGACTTTCATCGTTTGGCTGCTTTTTTCACGGGAGCCAAAGCGGATGGCTTGCGTGGCATACAAAACGATGCTCCGGAGTATGTCTTCCAGTTCTTGGATTCGGAAGAAACGGAGCTCGTATCGCCGCAGGTGCCTTTCCGCCGTGACTTGGTCGAAAACGACGATCCGTCGGTTGGAATGATGGGCTCGGGCGCTCGTCGGGTGCTGGCAGATTGGTTGACTCATCCGGAGAACAAACAATTTGCACGCGCGGCCGTCGTCCGCGTCTGGACACTGTTGTTCGGGCGTCCTCCGGCCGCACTGGATGCTGAGGTTGCCGTTGATGATCTGCCGCTGGATATCACGGATCATCCCATGATCGTGACGTTGACGGATGCTTTCATTGAGTCAGGATTTGATTTCAGAATGCTGATCAAATGGATCACGTCTTCGCCCGCGTTCATCGTCGATAGCCAAGCCGATTTCGAGGTCACACGACGTCATGAAGATGCCATGGTTGTTTTTCCGATCGTGCAGCTGCGCGGCGATCAGGTCGCGGGTGCCATTTCGCAGGCGGGGCGAATCAAGACGATTGATCGCGATTCATCGTGGCTGACTCAGTTGCAGCAATTTGGCGACCAGAATGACTTTTTGAAGCGTTATGGTGATTTGGGCGAAGACGAGTTCAACACACAGGCAATCACATTGACTCAGCGCTTGACGATGCTCAACGGCAAAATGGTCAATGCCTATTCAGATTGGAATCCGGTGCTCAATGCCACGGCTCATGTCGGCATGTTCGCACGTGATGACGCCGCCGCGATTGAATCGTTGTATCTGACAGTCCTCAATCGCGTGCCAACGCAACGAGAAGCCGAGCACTTTCTTAACCGTATCGATCAGGCCGGATCTCGGAAAAATGCCTTCGAGGATTTGGTCTGGATATTATTTAACAGCAGCGAATTCGCTTGGAATCATTGAGGATCACGATGACCCCACTATGCAATCCTCGTCTTCACCTTCATCGCCGCCGACTACTTGGAGCCGGCGGTGGGCTGATGCTGACATCGTTGGCATCAAAGCTGACACGAGCCTCTGAAGCGAACTCCGATTCCGGCCAGCCACACCCGAGTGTGATTTTGTTGTGGATGGAAGGTGGGCCGAGCCAACTCGAGACATTTGATCCACACGTGGGAACTCGTTTTGGCGGAGACGTCGGTGATGTTCAAACGTCTGCGCCGGAGATTCGCATCGCGGACACCCTGCCCAACGTTGCAGAGCAAATGCACCATGCAACGTTGATTCGTAGCATGGTCGGCCCGGAAGGCGATCATGAGCGAGCGGTGTATCACATGAAAGCCGGATATCGTCCGGATCCAACGCTGACACATCCTTCAATAGGGAGCGTGTTGTGCCACGCCGATGACGCGGGCGCGGATATTCCACGTCATGTTTCCATTTTGCCCGGACGAACGCCCGCACGTGGTGGTTATCTGGGTGCCCAGTTTGATGCCTTCAAGACGGGTGATCCGAGTTACCCGGTGCCGGATGTGATGCCGCGTGTTGGCGAAGAGCGGTATCAGCGACGGTTGGCGGATTTGAGCGAGATCGTCGAGCCTCAGTTTTTGCGACGACGTTTGGCGGGCTTGCAACACAATCGAACGCTTCAAGCCGCGGGCACCGCCGCGGCACGCCGGATGATGTCGAGTGACCAACTGACCGCGTTTGATGTGACGCATGAGCCTGTCGCTCAGCGGGATGCATTTGGCGATCATTCATTTGGCCGTGGTGTGCTTGCTGCGGCACGGTTGATTGAGGTCGGTGTGCGCTGCGTTGAAGTCACGCTGGGCGGTTGGGATTCCCACGTGAACAATCATGCTTTGCAAACCAGCGCCTGTGAAAAGCTCGACACGGCGTTGGCGGCCTTATTGCGTCGTCTCGATGAGCGTGACTTGTTGCGGTCGACGCTGGTGGTCTGTGGTGGCGAGTTCGGCCGAACCCCGAAGCACAATCCAGCAGGTGGACGTGATCACTGGCCACATGGCTTTAGCACGTTGATCGCGGGTCGGAACTTTCGACGAGGTTACGTGCACGGTCAAACCAGTCCCGAACCCAATTTCGATAAGCCAAAACTCAGTGTGTCGAATCCTGTTGGGATCGCCGATCTTCACGCGACGGTGCTGGCGAGTTTGGGTCTCGATCCTTCATTGGAGTTGGACACGCCCATCGGTCGTCCGCTGAAACGAAGCGAGGGAACGGTCATACCGGAATTATTGGCGACCTGAACTACGAGGACAGCCGTTAGTGGCTGTGGCCATCACGAGGCCGGCGTTTCAAAGCAACGCTGGTAGAAGGTGATCGAAACGATCCGTTCAGCTAAGCCGCGCGACGATCTCGAGTGCCTTCAGCGGTTCGCGTCGATCCATTTTCACTAGCGGATTTCGTCGGTTCACCCTCACCCACGATCTTTGCGTGCAGCTGACCGTCGGCGTCAAAAACCTTGAGGACATCTTCTTCGGTGAACCAAATTGCTGTCAGTGTGGCCCCGCTGAACTGTCGGCCAACGAACATGCCGTCTGCGATATAAACGGATTCGTGCCACTGCGGTGCCGTCTGACGCGTGCAAATGCTTTCCAGCCGTCGAAATTGGTCACGAGCGCGTGTCAGTTTTTGGGCGGGCGTCATGCGGCTTTTCGAATGTTCGATGGTGCGGCAGAATGCAGGTACCGCCACATTTATCGACGTCTCAAATCGGATTTGATTGCGATCA
>JBCCJB010000487.1:0-2841 GCA_039028015.1 Planctomycetota bacterium | reverse complement strand
TCCAATCGCGATGACGCGTCCAGGTCAACCAAGTACATCGCGAAATCGGGTTTGTGCACCGCACCCATCGAAGGGCTGACTAGCATGACGCCTGTTGTTTCCGTCCATCCATGAATCGGCGATGGGACATGCGAGTCAGTGCCGATCATCGCGTGATCCGTCTTCACACATGTGCGTGTTTGGCCGAGCGGATGCAGGCTCATGTTGTGTCCTGGAAGTGTGTGACGAAATGATGCAGGACTTCGATGGCGATAGCCACATCGCTCGCGTCGACGTCTTCATCGGGATGATGGCTGATGCCGACCGGCTGACGAATGAAAAGCATTGACGTGGGGAAAACGTCGCTCAGCACCGCGGAGTCGTGACCGGCTCCGCTGGTCATGTCAAACGCTCCGCAGCCTACGGCCGTAATCGCAGCCCGCAACTGATTCGAAAGCGATTCGTCCATCGTGGCGGCGGGCTGCTGTTGATGTTCGATGACTTCGGCATCGCCGCCAGCTTCTCGAGCCACGCGGATGGCCATGTCAATCAAGTCGGTTGCGGCC
Organism: Planctomycetota bacterium; assembly: GCA_039028015.1. Taxonomy (GTDB): domain Bacteria; phylum Planctomycetota; class Planctomycetia; order Pirellulales; family Pirellulaceae; genus Rhodopirellula. The sequence goes on along the minus strand of JBCCJB010000487.1, from coordinate 2,296 downwards.
CGTCGCCGTCGGTCATCTTTGGCGTCACGCACATCGAGTGACAATTCAACACAGCCAGGAATCACATTGCGAACGTTCGGCTGAACGTGAAGCTGTCCCACCGTGGCACAAAGCCCTTCCCGCTGCGTTGCGTATTGGGCGACCAAGTCGATCCACTTCGATGCCATCACCAAGGCGTCGGTCCGGAATGGCATCGGGACCGTTCCCGCATGACCGGCAACCCCAGAAAATCGAAGCAGCAACCGAGATTGGCCCGCGATCGCCGTGACCAATCCCACCGCTCGATCGACGCGTCGCAACAACGGACCTTGTTCAATGTGCGGTTCGATAAAGCCGATGACTCGGTTTGGATCGATGCGGGCATTGGTGAGTCGATCGGGCGACAGTCCAAATGACGTGATCGCTTCCCGCATCGTGATTCCCTGATGGTCTTTCCGCCGGAACCAAGCGGGATCGAAGCGTCCAGCCAGCGCGGCGCTCCCGAGGTAGGGTTTTGAAAACCGCACACCCTCCTCTTCGCTGAGCCCGACGACATCCAAATGGAACGGCAACCGATCCGATCCCACGCACTCCGCGACGGCCAGACCAACCAGCACGCCGAGCAAGCCATCGTATTTCCCGGCATTGGGCACCGTATCCAAGTGCGAACCAATCATGAGCACTCGATCGGTGGGCTGATTGGCGGGCAATCGTCCAATCCAATTGCCAGCGGCATCAACTCGACAGGAGAGCTCGGCGTGTCGGGCAAGCTGATCCAGCAGATCGTGAGTCTGGCGGATCGCATTGCTCAAATAAAGACGGTGAATCTTCCCGGGATCATCCGTCAAGGCGGCAATTTCGTCGCAGCGAGACATGCAGCGATCGGTCGCGTCTTGAATTTGCGTCGATCGTGTCTCTGTGGCAGGTCTCAAAATACTCGTCAACTCGTGATCATGATGCTAAGGACTCGGTTCAAAGTTGGTTAAGCGAATCAAACCTAACCGCCGCCAGTGCATGCGTCGATGCGAAGGCTTTGAATTGACGTTGAATGATTTTGTTTTTAACGTGGACCGATTGCGATTGGCAGTCACATTGGTCTGAAACGAGCACCCTTGGAGCGTTGTGAGGCAACACGCATGTCGATTGGTACGTCATCTCCGCACGACGCCTCCGCAGCCGCAAATGGTCATCGCGACCATATTGAGTGTTTCGTCAACGGACAGCGTCAGAGAGTTCATGGCGAAACGGCGTTTTGGACGCTCTCGGATTTTTTGCGTCATCATCTTGGGCAGACGGGCAGCAAGATCGTCTGTGCCGAGGGCGACTGTGGGGCGTGCAGCGTGCTGATTGGGAAGCGGGACGATGCCGAAGACGATCGATTGAACTATCAAGCGGTCGACTCGTGCATTGTGTTCATGCATCAGCTCGACCAGTGTCATGTCGTATCAATTGAGGGAATTGGTGATGCGGAGAATCTGTCGGAGATCCAACAGGCAATGGTCAATTGTCACGGCAGTCAGTGTGGGTTTTGCACCCCGGGTTTTGTGACAACCATGCACGGGATCGTTGAACAATGTGATGCTCGCCAGTGCAAGCCGATTGCGGAAGACACGCTGAGACTGGGTTTGTCCGGCAATCTCTGCCGTTGCACTGGTTACGTGCAAATCGTTGAAGCGGCGAAATCAGTTTCGCCGCGTGACGTCTCGAGGATGAATGATCGTTATCCACCGGGGACGCTGCTCAAGGTTTGGGATGAGCTTGGCGACGATCCGATTTCGCTTGAGGATGGTCGCCGGACGGTCTTCGCGGCCAAGACAGTTGATCAGGCAATTGCGTTCAAGACACATCAGGTCGAAGCACGCATGATCAGTGGTGCCACCGATGTGGGTGTGCAAAACAATCATGGCCACGACCCCGGTGATGTGCGGTTGGATCTCAGCGGCGTTGAATCAATGCGGCAGATCACCGTTGACGATGTGATCACCATTGGCGCGACCGCGACATGGACTGAGCTCTTGGGAGTCGTGGAGGCTTACTATCCCGACTTTGGTGATGTCATTCGGCGATTTGGCAGCCCCCAGATCCGCAACTTCGGCTCGATCGGTGGGAACTTGGCCAATGCATCACCGATCGCTGATTCGATTCCGTTTCTTTATTCGATCGATGCCAAGCTTAGGTTGCAAAGTGTTCGTGGCATTCGCGAAGTCAGCGTGGTGGATTTTTATCTGGGCTATAAGAAAACCGAATTGCTGGCCGATGAAATCATCACCGCGGTCATTTGCCCAATTCCGGAAGATCACGAGACGGTAAAGCTTTA
>JBCCJB010000486.1:0-2847 GCA_039028015.1 Planctomycetota bacterium | reverse complement strand
GGGAATTCTAACGATGCTCGCTACGAGTCCTTCGTCGGCTTGGTGGCACGACACGATCGGCAAGTCCGTAGCTACATCCGTTCGCTCATGATCACGGGGGATGGCGTCGACGATGTCTTTCAGGAAACCATGCTGGAGTGCTGGAAGAAGTTCGCAAGCTTCGAGCTTTCATCGGGCGAGGAGGGAGGGTTTGGTCGCTGGGCCTGTGCCATTGCCAGATTTAAAGTGCTGCGTCGCCGGCGTGATGCCGCACGCGACAGACTCGAATTTTCCGATGCGTTGTTCGATCAACTCGCAGAGGAAGCCCTTGATCAATTGCCGCATTACAAGGCTCAACGCAGGGCCATTGAGAGATGCCTTTCAAAGATGGATGCTTCTTCTCAACGGCTTTTGCTGAGCATTTATCGGTCGGGTGAATCTGTCGCCAAAATTGCCAAGGAGACGGGCGAACAGACCCGCCGCCTCTATCATCGCCTTGAGAATTTGCGCAAGGGTTTGTTGGACTGCGTCACCAAGCAATTGCTTGAGGGGGGCTGATCGTGGCAACTCAATTCACCGATGCACTGTTTCGAATGATTGACGGGACGGCGTCTGAGGAGGAAGTGCGATCGCTGCAACGTGCGATGGAGGCAGATCGCTCTTTGCGGGCTGAATACCTACGCGTTGTGGCGCTTTCTGAAGAACTGGCCGAACTTGCCTCGGCGCAAGACAGCAAGGGCAACACAGTGCTACCGGCGTCACTGGTTCAATCGGTGGCCGAGACGAAGCCCGCTGCGCCTCCGACAACGTCCAACACTTTTCGTGTTGGCGTGATCGCATTGGCTATCGTCGCGTCGGTTGCGTTGATCGTGATGCTGATCCCTTCCGCCATGCCCGTCGCACTGCGATCCGGCGATGAGGTTGGGCGGCAAAGTGCGACATCGAAAGTTGCGATCCCATCGCAATCAACGACGGTAGTCACTGATCAACCAGGAGACTATGTCGCCAGCATCATCGGTGTTACTGAGGATTTGGTTTGGGGCGAGAATAATTCGCAACCTGAATTCCTGTTGCGTTGCAGTCGTGACACTTGCATCGATATCAGGAGCGGTCTGGTTGAACTTGAGTACGCGACATCAGCCCGCCTGATTCTTCGTGGCCCATGTGAATTCGTCGTGACGGGTCAACGATCCGGTCAGCTTAACGCTGGCACGTTGACAGGAATTGTCGATCAAGACGATTTTCAACTGACAACGCCGTCGGCGGTTGTGGTTGACCTTGGGACTCGATTTGGTGTCCGTCTGAATCAGCAGAATGAGACCGATGTGCACGTGTTTGATGGCGAAGTCCGAGTCGAAAGTTCGAAGACGAACCTGACAGCATCACCGGCGGTCTCGCTCACGCGAGGCATGTCGGCGCGGGTTCGTCCGGGCGGAACCATTCAAAGACTTGTTGATTCAGACGCGTCTCAGTTCACGACGGTGATGCCGCCAGCGGCCACATCGCGATCGAGTGCCGTTAGCTTGGTGGATCTTTGCAATGCGACGTCGGACCAACGCACTCGATTGGCAACCGCCATCTCCGTTGCGACGGGGCTTCTGGACAATCAAGCATGGCAACGACCCGATGGCCCCGGACATTTTGTATCCCATGGCTATCGCGCGACCCAGTGGCATCCATTTGTCGATGGAGTCTTCGTGCCACCGGGTGATGGTGGTCTGACGGTTGTGGACACGGAAAATCATCAGATTGATTTACCTGCCTCAACGGGACGGACTTGGGGTCCGATTTGGATACGGAGAAGAGTCGAACGTTTGGAGAGCCTTCCGATCAAAGACTTTTGGGGAACGTTGACGCTTCAGCCATTACTTGACCGCCTGCGTCACAGCGACATCGGCATGATTGGGATTCATTCCAACGCGGGGCTCACCATTGACCTTGATGCGGTGCGTCAGGCCGGCATGGTCGCGGATGAATTTGTGACGATTGTTAGCAATGCTGAGAACAAAAATCTCAAGGTGAAAGACGACCCTTCTGGATTCTTAACCAAACGACGTTTTTCAGTTGATTTCAGCGTGTTGGTTGATGGCGTGTTGCGAGATGAGATTCGCGATTTGAAGCGTGAGGATGGGCATCAAACGGTTCGGTGCTCAATCAATGAATCCGACCGTTTTCTCACGTTGCTATCGACTGACCACGATCAATTTGACGGGTTTGATCATTTGGTATTGATTGATCCGGTACTCCAGTTGGCCGAGCCAGTTGATCTTCCCGTCTTCTGAAAACAGCGGACATTGTTGGCCACTCTAAGACAACAAGTCACGCTACCAACAGACCGTCGTGATCTGAGCATTGCCAGCTCGCCTGCCTAACGAAGATGCTCTGCAAGATCGTTACATCACTCGGGACGAATTGACGTCCGCTTGTTTGGTTTGCTGTCGTCCGGACCATGCGGCGATGAGGCAGGTGCCTCCGGCGATGGGGACGAACAGCCATGCGATGGCGGGCAACGATAGTGATAGCATTCGCAGGCCCCCATAGAGTTGTGCTGACATCACGTCGCCGCCGCGGATGACAACGGTATCGAGGATACCTTTGATGCGAAACAAATCCGATTTGGGGACAACCGTGTAGAGCACTTCCACCGCTGGTGCGATCAATGCGTATGACGCGGTTCGGTGAACGACGACAAAGACCACCACTAGCGACAGTGACGGGTACATTGCCAACAAGATGAAACCGACCAAATAAATCAGTGGTCCCAGCAGCAACACCCACGTCATCGACAACCGTCGCATCAATGCGGCGGTGCCAAACGATTGAACGACTAGGGTTGAGCCAAGCACCCATGTGTTGATGTCGGCTAGC
>JBCCJB010000485.1:0-2857 GCA_039028015.1 Planctomycetota bacterium | reverse complement strand
CGAACACCTCGTCGCCGCGCTCGCGCTCATGGAAGCGCCCGCGATCGTGACCGCCGTCATGCTCTACCGCGCCATGGGTGAAGGGTCATCCGCGCGTGAACTCTTCGGACAACGCCGCTCAGAGATCAAGCACCTGCTCCACGAAGCCGCCGTCTCGGGACCCGTCTTCCTCCTCCTCGGGTCCATCGCGATCGGCGCCACTTTCGATCACGTCGGGGTAGAGAGTGCCTTGCGCCAAGAACTGTGCGTTGTCCACTTTCGAGGCTTCGGCCTTGAAGCAGTCAATGAAGGCGTGGCCGATGCGGCGACGTTTCTCTTGTGGTTCAGCGATGCCAGCCAGATCAGCCAAGAATCGATCTTCAGCGTCGACAACGTGCAGATCGCTTTGGAAGTGATTGGAGAATTCATCGACGACCATCGACTTTTCATTCTTTCGCAGCAGTCCGTTGTCGACCAAGATGCACGTGAGTTGGTCACCGATCGCTTTGGATAACAAAGCCGCAACGACGGAGGAATCAACGCCACCGGAAAGACCACAAATGACTCTCTTGTCGCCAACTCGTTTGCGAATCGAAGCGATCGACGCGTTGGCAAAGTCAGCAAGACGCCAGTTCCCATCGCAGCCACAAATATCGATCACAAAGTTCCGCAAGATCGTGCCGCCCGCGGGCGTGTGCGTGACCTCGGGATGAAACTGCATGCCATAAATTGGCCGATGGCGATGCTGGATTGCCGCGTAGGGACACGTGGGTGTTTTGGCCATGACGGAGAAAGTTTCTGAAATGCCAGAAACTTGATCGCCGTGACTCATCCAAACCTCGTCGGTCGAATCCATGCCTTTGAAGATGGATTCGGTATCGACGAACTCACAGATCGCGCGACCGAACTCACGGACGTCGGTATGGTTGACGGTGCCGCCGAGTGCTTGACATGCCAACTGCATCCCATAGCAAATCCCGAGTACAGGGACGCCTAAATCGAACAGGTCCGGATCGCACTGGGGTGCGTTGGCAGCATAAACACTGCTGGGACCTCCGGACAAAATGATGCCGCGAGGTTGCAAGGCGGAGATCCGCTCAGCCGACAAATCGTGTCGCACAATTTGGCAGTAAACATTTTGCTCGCGGACGCGACGTGCGATCAGCTGGGCTGTTTGCGAACCAAAATCGAGTACCAGAATTCGTTGCGAGGTCAGCTCGCGGGCAGCCTGATCATGGGCCGCCTGATCACGGGCCACCTGATCATGGGCATCCGCATGGTCTGCTCGGTTGGTCGAGTCGGACGACGTCGGTCGATTCGATTCAGGAGTGACGGTCGGCATAGGCTGAGGCAACAAGCAGTCCAGAGGCGGGCGAGCGTAAGGCGTTGACTTGTGGCGAGTTGTGAATGGTGACGCCATCAGCCACATCGGCGGCAACGGGCTGTTCGTATGAGCGACGAGCGACATCGACACGTCGCGGTGCTGTGATTCAGACCAATGCGGCAGTCTAAAACGTTCACGTTGTTCACCCAAGGGGCAGAACACCGCAACGTGTCGAAATCTGCTGCGACGCGATGCTGGCTTCGCGACGACGCGTTTTGAATCGCGTTCTCATTAACGCGTTGCCATCGTTGATGTGATCGACCGAATCAACGGCTCTGAGATCAGGCCGACGAATTCTTGACGCTCACTTCCGTGCCGGATGTCGGCAAGGTGCATCGAAACCAGGCCCCGCCCAGCGACGACGATTCCACCACCAAGGTGCCGCCGTGCTCAGACATGATTTTGGCGCTGACCGGCAGACCGAGGCCCGTTCCGCGAGCGCCCTTGTTGGATTCAAACAGCGAAAAGATGGCCTCGCGTTGATTTTCGGGGACGCCGTCCCCATCATCCTCGACATCGATCAGCCAGCCCTCCGCTGCGTCAAACTGCGACGTGATCCGCACATGGTTTTCAGCCGCATCAATCGCATTGGTGACCAGGTTCAATACGGCCCGGTGGATGGCTTCGGGATCGAAACTCGCCATCGGAAGCGCCGCATCGAGCCGCAATTCCAATCGGCATTCCAGCTCCGCCGCGCGAGCCGTCATCAATTCAGCGACATCACGCAAGGTCGTGTTGAGATCGGATTCGACGCGTTCGGGCGTGCGCTCTTTCGAGAACGTCAGCATGTCCAGAACCAAATGACTGATCCGTTCTTGATTGCGATCCACCATCGCCCATCCTTTGCGGATGGCTTCGGTGTCGTCACGCTTCAAACCCGATTCAATGAGATAGCTACCTCCACGAACGCCCTGAAGAATGTTTTTTACGTGATGCGAGAGCGTCGTGATGGTCTGGCCCATCGCGGCCAGCCTTTCGCTCTGCAATAACGCGGAATAATAAAACGTGTCTTCGATGGCCAACGCGGCTTGATGTCCGATCGCGGTCATCAAGCGAAGATGTTCATCGTGAAATCGGTTGGCCTTTCCCGTTCGAATGAGCTCACCGGGCGGAGTGAAGGTATCGACATAAAGCGCGCCGACAATGTCGTAACGGCCTTGCAGCGGCACGCACAAAGCTTCGCGAACGCCACCCTGAACAATCGACGCGGCTGAATCGAAACGTTGATCATCCAGGGCGTCACTTGTTCGCACGCCTTCCTTTTGTTGCAACACGTAATCGAGAATCGTATTGCTGATCGAAATTCGATTCATTTGGTTCGTGTCCGTTGTCGTAACAGAATCGGTTGGCTTGCGATCACGATCGCACCGAGCCGCTGGCGTCAATCGTTTGGTCTCGGGATCCCGCAACATCACACAGCCACGATCCGCTTCCACCCAATCGAACACCAAACGCAAAACTCGGTCGAGCACTTCGTCTAGATCTTCGGTACGG
>JBCCJB010000484.1:0-2872 GCA_039028015.1 Planctomycetota bacterium | reverse complement strand
GCCGAGTCGTTTGTGGCGACGGGTAGCAGCCCACGTGATGGCCGCTGAATAAACAGAAGAGCATTATGACGTGGTGCTTGTTTAAGCGATGGCAAAGCATAGAAACAAACGTCCCGCCGATTTTTATGTTGTTGTGACGGGTAATATGTTTGGCGACATTTTAACGGATGCCGCGTCGATGCTGCCCGGATCACTCGGCATGCTCCCCAGTGCATCGCTAGGAAGTGACGGTCCAGGGCTTTACGAACCCATCCATGGTTCGGCACCCGATATCGCGGGTAAGGGCCTGGCGAATCCACTCGCCACGATTCTCGCCGCAGCGATGATGCTGCGTCATTCGTTGGGACTGGATTCCGAAGCGGCTGTGATCGAGAAAGCGGTTGCGGATGTGCTCGCTGATGGTCTGCGAACAGCCGATCTTGCTCGTGGCCAGTCCGGCGCCATCAGCACGGCTGAAATGGGTGCCGCCGTGGTGGCCAAGCTTTAGCGGTTTCCTGCGGAGCGAAGCGCGACGTGCCTGATACGACCACCTATGTCTTGATCGCGGTCATCCTAACGGCGCTGTTGATTTCAACCGTGGTGGCGATCCTTATCGGTCGTGCGCATCACCGCGGTGAGAACACGCTGGGCACCGATGGGGCATTGATCAAACGATTCCAAGCCAAGCTCCGAGTCTGGTGGACGATGGTCGCGATTTTCGTGATTGGATCGCTGACACACCGAAACGGCTTGGTGCTGCTGTTTTCGCTGGTTTCTTTTTGGGCACTGCGAGAGTTCATCTCAATGACACCAACGCGGCGTGGCGACCATCGCACTTTGTTTTGGATCTTTTTCATTTTCACGCCGCTGCAGTACGTCTTGATCGCGATGGGCAACGAGTTGTATCCGTACTACAGCATCATGATCCCCGTGTACGCCAGTCTGTTTATTCCGGCGCGGGCGGCCATTGCCGGTGACACCAAACGGTTTCTCGAGCGGTGCGCTAAGATTCAAGCGGCTTTACTGGTGTGCGTTTATTCGCTTTCGCATGCTCCGGCGCTGCTTGACCTTGATTTGGTTCGCACTGGTGGCGAGCCATGGGACGGCAGCAACGTCAACTTGCTGATGTTCTTTGTGTTGATTGCGCAGCTGTCGCTCACGTTGGAGCGAGTTTGGAGCAAGCTGGCAGGTCGGCATGTGATTGCGCCGGATATCAACGCGTCACGAACATGGGAAGGCGTGCTCGGGTCCATGGTGACCACCGGCGTGATCGCAGCGTTGCTGCGGTGGGCAACTCCTTTTTTCTGGTGGGAGGCGCTTCTGATGGGCATTGTGGTCACGGTGATGGCCAGCGCGGGCACGTTGACGATGAGTGCGATCAAACGCGATCGCGGCGTCACCGATACGGGCACGCTGGTTCAAGGTCATGCGGGCGTGCTGGACCAAATCGACAATATTTGTTTTGCCGCGCCCATATTCTATCACGTCACACGATTTTTCTTTACGTAACCCATCGTCTCAGCGTAGCCACGGCCTCAAGATGCATTTGATCCTCAGCGGAAGCCTTCATCCAACCAGTCGCAGTCGAATTTTGGCCAATGCCGTCCAATCGGAATTGGCCGCTGCGGGTCGTGACGTCGCTCTGTTCGATTTATCGCAACGTGTGCTCCCTGCCTGCGACGGGGCGACCGCATATGGTCACGAAGAGGTCATAGCGTTGGGTGAGACGATCCGCGAGGCCGACTCAGTGTTTGTCGCTAGTCCGGTTTACAACTACGACGTCAATTCAGCCATCAAAAACGCGGTCGAATTGACGGGAAAGGCTTGGACGGAAAAGGTCGTGTCATTGCTGTTAGCCGCCGGTGGTCAAGGCAGCTACATGTCCGGGATGGGCCTAGCCAATAGCCTGATGCTCGACTTCCGCTGCTTGATCGTGCCACGCTTTGTCTATGCGACCGGTGAGTCCTTCGAAGGCGCCGAGCTAGCCGATGAAGAAATCGCCGAACGGATTCGTCGTGTGGTGATCGAGAATCTTCGCATCGCCGATGCGGTCAAGAACGTGCCGTTGCCGGCGAACGCTGATGCTTAGATCGCGGTAGGGACCGCTGTTGCCAGCGGCCCCCCGCACAGATCCGTACGTGAAGTATTCCCTCATACGGCTCCTGCCTCAAGTCGAGCGCGAAAACGCACGTTGGGATACGGATGAAGGATCTTGAGGGGTGGAAAGTGACGGTCCATGAGGCGGTACATCCGCATCCAAGGCCAGCGAGAACGCTGGCTGCGACGAAGCAGTTGCCACCGCCACAACCGTCCCAGGGCCATGCGAAATTGCTGCAGCCGGCGCATGTTGCCGGGTACCGCATGGTAGCCCAGCCAGCCTTGCAGCACGCGGCGGAGCCAGCGCCCCGTCTCGCCCAGAGGGCGGTGACGGCGACGTCGAAGCTCCGACTTGATCGCTGCAAGGGTCGCACGCATCCGCTTAGCAATCGTTGCACGGCGAACCGTGAAATAGCCACGCGTGTTGATGGAACAGCGATGGGTAAAGCCCAGAAAGTCAAACGTTTCAGGACGACCATCGCCACGTCGGCGTCGATTTGCGATCGCAAAACGGCCGAATTCGATCAGACGTGTTTTCTCCGGATGCAGTTCCAACCCGAACTTGCCGAAACGTTCGTGCAGTGCCGCAAGGCACGCCTCGGCTTCGGACTTGGATTGAAAGCCGATCACGAAGTCGTCCGCAAAGCGGACGATGACCACATCACCACGGCAGTGGTGTTCACGCCACCACTGGATCCAGAGGTCCAGAACGTAGTGTAGGTACACGTTGGCAAGCAGTGGTGATGCCACGGCTCCCTGCGGCGTACCCACCGTCGTCTCGGACCACTCGCCTTCG
>JBCCJB010000483.1:0-2875 GCA_039028015.1 Planctomycetota bacterium | reverse complement strand
CGCATGCTGAAGCATTTGTGCCGCATGATTTATAGCGACGAATGCCCGCTGGGCCCCGTCGAAATTGGTGCGATATCCAAAGCCGTTCGCATTGCCGAACCAGGAAGCTCGTACACAATCCTTTCGTGGTTAACGACGGCCCATTCATACCAATCCGATGCACAGGAGGGATTCGGTGGGTAAGACATATGCCAAGGCACCGCTTGAACTGCGTGAGCGATGCGGCCGCGTGATGACCAAATATCATGGCGAGCTCTGCGACCATGAAGTGAAGGTCGACCTTGTGATGGCCTTCGCGGCCACTGATGCGGACGGCGATCCTAAGGGTCCAGCGATCACATCCAGCAGCGGCGCAGCGGCAGCCGCTTGTATTCGTGTGGTGGGCCTGAAAGACCGCGTGCTGGGTCGTGGCGATGCCGAGATGACCATTGATGGCGATCGCTATTCCAAGTGGCAGATGTCAACGATCGACGCGTTGCTGGACCATGAGCTGACGCACCTGGAATTGACCGGCAACGTAGATGACCTTGGACGGCCAAAGCTGCGATTGCGACCGCACGATTGTGACTTTGGTTGGTTTGATTGTGTCGCGCGTCGGCACGGCGATCATTCGTTTGAAGTCACCCAGGCCAAGAGCATCTTTGGCACGCGAGCGTTACGGCAGTTGTACTTGCCTGGCTGGGAAGACCGTGTGCCGATCAACTCTGCCGACGCTTTGGTGCCATCAATCACGCGAGCCAAAGCGGCGGCCCATTTTCGCGAAGCATTTGACATCGAGTGCACGGCAAAATCGTTGCTGTACGTGCCCGTGCCCGTCCGCACGCTTGAAGGTGTCGAGGTTCTGGAGGCATGGGTCGACGAGTTTGAGCGTGCGGTGATCTTTCAACATGGCGAGGTGTTTGACACCACCGAAACGTTTTCGTTGTCAGCGCATTGGAGGCAAAACGACACGTGAAAGACGACATCATGGATGTGCTGGTGATCGTGGTCATCTGCTATTTGGCAGAGGATGAGTTGGCCAATCTTCTAACGCTGCTGGGGTTTTGACGTGGCAGTGAACTCCACTGAAGATCAACGCAACGCCGGTGACTACGGCACGCCGCGTCCGCTGCTGACGTCGGTTGCGGCCGCCGACGATGAGGCGGCGGTTCGCAAGCGATTGGCGTACGAGCGAGCGTGTGCGATGGAAGCATGCCTGCAGCGTGCCGATTACACACCGGGCACCAGTTACTGGGACGTTGCTGTCGTTCTCGCCAAGTCCGCATCGGGTTGGCTGCCGATCGTGTGGGAGCTCGACCGCATCGCCGAGGCACTTCCAACGACCAGCGACAACCCCGCCAGTCGACGCCGCATCGTTCGCCGCGTCTTGTCCGAGCTATCACGCGACGGAATCCTGACGGCCGAGGTTGCGGTGCCCGAAGGACGACGCGGACGTGGTGCCAAAGCGGTCGCCACGATCACAATCGATCGCGAGGTGGTCATCGGTCAAAAGCCACTTTCCGAACGTAGTTCCGGCGACCAATTAAACGGGACACTGACCGGGACACTCACCCGGACAGAAACGGGACACTCACCCGGACAGAAACGGGACACTGACCGGGACAGAAACGGGACACTGACCGGGACAAATCGCGATCACACTGTATTAACCCTATTAACCCATTCACATAGTCCACATTCCCCTGGGTGTCGGAGTGCATCAGTTGCGACCGATGTGGAAGTGGACCAAAAATCAATTGGTGATGGGGAAGTCGTCCACGTCGCTGATAGCTCCGGCGACGACATTTCGCATTTGGCCAGAATCGAACCGACGGCCATCAACGTTGCGGCCGCACTTCGTTGGCCACCTGGCGACGCTCGGACCATCTGGCAAGTTGCCGCGGCCCATCATGCCGGCCAGCTAAGCGACGCCGAGGTCGCGGCCGCATGCCGTGTTGCGGTCATGTGTGCCAAGCACGATCGCATTGGCTACATGCGAACCAAGTTGGCTGAGCGTCTTGGCGTTGACCTGCGTGAGCTGTCGAGCCTGCTGTCGCGAGTCCTGCCAAGGTGCCACGCCCCGCGCGATCCACCGGTACGCCGAAATCCGGTGCCACCGACAATGACGACAAATGTTAAGTCTCCACCCAAACCGAACCGTCATGATTCTGACGGAATCATCAAGAAGCTTTCGGAGGTTATTCCATCACGATGACAGTTTATCAGTACGATTTCGATCAACCCGATGGGTCAATACCCGCACCTTGGCAAGACTTCGACTACGGAAATTTGATCTACACAAATATTACCAACCAAGCATTGCATGTCCGATCCAACGGTGACTTTTGGAGCACTGCTGACACTGCCGGCGGAGTTGCTCATCCAGTTGCACCAGGACCTGTCGACTTTAGTGTTGATGTTAGTTATCCAAACGGAATAACAAGGTTTGGTCGATCAATATTATTAAGAGAAAGCTTGGACGCAAACTCAGCGCTATTCATGATTCTGAGGAATAATTTTAGCGCCACTTTTACATACGCCTATCGAGGAACAGCGGGTGCAGTCGCCGAATGGACAGGAGGATCTCCAAATCAACCAGGTACACGTCATCAAATCATTTTTGATGAATCAAATACGTTCACAGCTTTAGTTGACGGGACAGTTATTGGGGATACCACATTTTCGAACCCTTTCGAGCCAGCTTTTGCCTGTCTGGTTGCAACCCGAAGTGCAGGCTCCGGACTGAACGCATTCGATAATGTCACCATCATTGATTCAGCATCAACAAGCCGAAGGCGACACAACAATAATAAAATGGTAGTCACATGAGTTACCCCCTTAATGCAACAGGCCAATCTATTCCAATCAGGGCGGACGAAGCAGACAAGACTTCTAT
>JBCCJB010000482.1:0-2876 GCA_039028015.1 Planctomycetota bacterium | reverse complement strand
CGTCACGACGCTTGGCGTTCAGCCTGCCGATCACGGCAGCTGGTCACCGCTGCCGTCGCCACCTGGCGAGCCGCCGGCGATCGCGAACCTACTTTCAATTGGCAAGGTCCGATTCATCACAGGCGATGTGCGTCCTTCAACCGTCACGGGCGTGAAATCGACCGGGAATGCCCAGCAGCGTTACGACGCCGAAACGCAATTCCATTTGCGGTACTTCTTTGATGGCAGATGTCGATACGACTGGGACGGTCGAGAACTCCGGATGCAAGTTCGCTACCCCAAGTTAGGTCTTCTCGTGGATCACGAAGTCTGGTTTCGATCAGGAACGAAGCCGACGCGAACTGTTGATCCAACGTTTTGGAACTTGCCATTGGTTCGTCATGAACTGGACCACGTTCGGATTTCATCCAGTTCCGCTGTGGAACAGCATTTTCGCGATAAAGTGATGGATCGTCCGGTCTTGAGATATGACATCGTCGACGTCCGCGGCCTTTCGGGCCAATCCAGCATCCAGCCAGGCATGAAACTAACGGCAGCAATCGTTCGCAGCTTGATCGACCAACATGTTCGTGACCAATTCCTGAAAATTGTTGAGCTCATCGAGGTTCGATATCGCGAATTGGATCGTGTCACGATCCATGGACGGCGTTCAATCCCCGAAGGTCATTCCATTTGGCAATGGATGGTGACGCGATAGTCGACCTCAAGGCCAAGCCATCGTCACGATGTCGCCGGATCATTTGGTATCGCAGCACCACTGAATTGTTAGGCATGCCGCGTACGCGGCATGGAAATCGGTCTTGGCCGCTCTTGGGTTGTCTCATCGAGAACCGAGCGAATCCCCGCGATCTGCTCTGCCGCGGTTTGGGCAACATCCAAAAAAATGACGCGTTGGCCGCGAAGCTCGCACCAATCGCAACCACTGGATGTTGCACCCGCAGTCGTGCTCGAGTGTGATTCGGACAGCCTTGCACTGCGAATTTCAAAACCTCGTTGTCGCGCCAGCCGAAATAGCCGATCGCGTTGATCAAGAATGGTTTCGCTCATCGGCTTGGCTCTTCAAATCTTGGCTGACAATTGGCGTCAGGTGTTAATTTGGACCGTTTGGCCAATTGAATCTGTTTGGACATCTTGACGCGGTGACAGCGTCCCAAGCGGGTTGGAAAGCGTTCGCACGCAGTGGCGGCATATTGAATGTGTCATGACGATCACGTCGATGACAATCGTGGCGACGATAGGCAAAGCGTTGCTGGATCGATGAACCAATCGCTACACCCTTTGACTACGCCATCGTCATGCCTCGTTGCAACGCTGATTCGAGTTCTGTCTCATCTCAACACTCGGTCGATCAAGACCATCAAACTGAACCGTCGGTTGAAATCCGATCCGAATCGACGAAATTGAACTCAGAAATGGACCACATGCGATTGCAAATCAAACGCATGCAAGCGATGGCGACATTGGGTGAACTCACCGGAACAGCGACACACGAATTCAATAACGTGCTGATGACGGTGATGAACTACGCCAAACTCGGTTTGCGAAATAAAGATGACGCCAGCCGCGATAATGCATTCCAAAAGATATTGGACGCTTCGGTCAGAGCGTCACAGATCACCAACACGATTCTTGCTCAAGCGAGAAACCGAAAGGACACTCGCGAGCCGATCGAATTGGAAACACTGATTCGCGACACACTGGTGTTGATGAATCGCGAAATGCAAAAATATCGCATTCACGTTGATACATTCCTAAGCAGCGTGCCCCCGGTGATTGCCAGTGGCAATGCAATCCAGCGTATCTTGCTCAACTTAATCACCAATGCTCGGCAGGCCATGGGCGAAGGCGGCACGTTAACGATCGGTTTAACACAAACGGACGCATCTCATGTTGAATTAACCGTTCGTGATTCGGGAGCCGGTATTCCGGCTGATGTGTTGCCGAGAATCTTTGAACCGTATTTCAGCACCAAGGCCGGACCCGATGAAACGGGCAAGGGTGGAACGGGAATCGGACTGGCAGCGTGCAAAGAGATCATCGACGATCACGGCGGCCGAGTCAGAGTGGAAAGCTCAACGGGAAAAGGCACTGCATTCATGATTACGTTGCCAATTGCTCCCTCGCGGGTCGCTGCCGCGTGAGTCGCATCTGGCGATCCGTCGCGGCATTAGGCACGCAACACGCGTGAGCCCCATCGACCGCGCAACACATCGAACAAGACCGCCGCGATGATTACCGTGCCCGTCACAATCTGCTTGTTCGCATCAGAGACGCCCAATTGGGCCAACCCAGTCTGAAGGGTTTGGATAATCAGCACGCCGATAAATGAGCTGATCACGCTGCCGCGTCCACCTATCAGACTCGTTCCGCCAATCACGCACGCTGCGATCGCGGCGAGTTCGATACCGACACCGCCATTGGGATCCACCGTCGAAAGACGAGCGGTTTGGCTATAGCCGGCCAGAGCACACATAACGCCACTGAAGCTGAATACTGCAACTGAGTAGGGTGCAGGTTGAATTCCTGACATACGAACGGCCTCGACGTTTGTACCAATCGCAATCATGTAGCGACCAAACACGGTCTGCGTCAGTAAGAACTGACCCAATCCGACAGCCATCACAGCGACTAAAAACGCCGGCGATAACGATAACATTCCAAGTGGCTGGCCAAACCACTCAACGTCAGCTCCGATGTAAATCGATTGCGACTGCGTGACGACTTTGGTGCTTCCGCGCGCAATCTCTAGCATTCCAAGCGTCACAATAAACGATGGAATTCCAAATCCAATCGCCACCAATCCATTCAACGTGCCACACAAACCCGCAGCAAACATCGCCATCATCAACGCGATCGGCAACGAGCATTCCCACTGG
>JBCCJB010000481.1:0-2883 GCA_039028015.1 Planctomycetota bacterium | reverse complement strand
TTCTTTGTGGAAAAATTGCACTCGTGCAACATGAGGTCGGCCGCTGATAGCCACCGAAGCGTTTCCGCGTCGGTGGCACCCGTGGTGTCGGTCGCGTAAACCAGTCGCCGTTTTGTTTTGGCGGAAATCCAGTCCAGCCGGTACGCAACTGACTGACCCGGGTGATACTGTGGCTTCCACGTCACCTCAATGGAAAATTCATCCGCGCTGCCCACTGAGTGACTCCCAGTGGCAACTGGTTGGATGCAAAACGAGGACTCGCTGTCGATCGCGTGCCAAGTCACCGGCAAGTCCGCGGGGAAAAGTAATTCGGCCAGCATATTCGACCGAACGGCTGCCAGCTTTGCCTCCTGACCCCAAATGCGAATGGATTCAAGAGGTTCTCCCGCCAGAGTCCTCTGATGGATGGTGCCTAGCAAAAACGTCAACCCGACTACGTGATCGAGGTGGGCATGGCTGAGCAAAATGTCGAGCGAACGAGTTTGAATCCGTTCGGCAACTCGAAAGAAACCCGTCCCCGCATCCAAGACGACACCACTTTCTGGCAGCATGTAACACGACGTGTGTCGCGTCTCGCTGGGATGGTAGCCGGCGGTGCCAAGGCAGTGAACTTGCATTGCCCCATGGTAGCAAAACACATCAGCTGTCCGAATGCGGCCCCCGCCATGGAAATGAATCCAAAACCAGCGACCGTCAGTCGCTGACAGTCCCATCGTTCGAAACGATCAAACTCCGAAGAATAAGAGACGGCTTTTTGCAGCGAAAGCTAAAAGCCGCCCACGTCGAGATACTGATAGCCACCGTTGTTGCGGGATGTCAATTTCCTAACAAATGGATTCGCAGGTGTCGGACCGTCACCGAATTGAATGCCATGGATCACACTTCCGGCGCGTTCTGCACGGCGTGTCAGTTCCGCGATCACGCGATCCGACATGGTCTGGATTCGGGCATCGGTTAGAAAAAAAATGACATCCGGTGCCAACCGAATCGCCATCCTCAACGCCGCCGCATGATCCGTTGATCCGGTTGCTGAGATGCTGGCGATGAATTGCTTCGCCGCATCGAGTGTCGCCGGTGCTGCCAATTGCAAATTGGGACTGCGGCCACCGATCGTAAATGGACGCGGTTGATGGTGATAGAAAATCACCTGAAATTGTTGTCGCTCGGTCAACGCCGATAAGCTGCGGATCAATTCGGATTTGGCTCGACGCAGCGCCGCACCACGCATCGACTCGCTGCGATCAAACACATAAACAAATGTGCTACCCGAACCCGACACACCGAACAGCGATGTGGTCGTTCGACCGGCGCCGGCGTCATAACGTGCTGGTCCCGCGACAATGGCATCATCATCGATCGAATCAAGTGAGACACCGTCCCCAAACTGAGCCTGACCAAATGCAACGGGCCCTGCGTTGTTGATCGGCGAATCCCCATCAACAACGGGATCGAGCATTTGATTCAAAACTGCATCAAGATCAAATGGAGCCGAAATGGGTGGCGGCCGATCCGCGGAGGCGGATTGCATTGACGCATCACTGTCTTGGCTAACGTCGTTGTCCTGTTCGTCTCGACGCTCAACCGAAGCACTGCTGTATCGAGTTCGCTCCGGCAATGTCACCGCCATCGCAATGCCCACATTGCTGACTTCGCGCGTGACGGTGCCCTGATCTTTCACTGCAAAGAGCCAGACAAGACACGATAAGAGCGCGCCATGAATGGTTACTGAAATCAACAGAGGCCAACGCGGTGACCAACGGATTGGCCATGGTGTCGACGACATGATCAGGTGTCCAAATCGTCGTCGTCATCCTCTCGGTCAGGATGCAGGGGATCGTCGGGATCGAAAAACAGGTCCGCAAGTCCAAGCGGAACCGCGTCACCGCCAAGTGTTTTTCGACGGCGCTCAGCGAGGGCCTCCAAGTCAACCGCATCGTCACCCAAACATCGTTCGAGGGCCTCTCGCCAAGCGATATCATGAGCCACCGGATGATCGGGGTCTTGAGCCATTCGTTTGATTGCGAAACGCAACAAGTTGAGGCCGTCGCGGGGCGAAAAATCCAGTTTGAGCTGATGGGAGCGTTGCAAGAAATCCACCGTCAACGCCAACATCTCCGGTTCAGCAAATGGCAAATGATATTGCAGGATTGCCAGTTCATCCTGCTTGCTGGGAAAACCAACCGGTAGCGTTGGTTGCAGCCGCGACAGGATGTAATCCGGAATTTCAAATGTCGACTCGTCTTGATTCATCGTCACTGCGGCACGAAACTTCGGCGAAGCTGAAATCGTGATGCCGGCCACAATCGATTCAACGTAACGACGCCCATCGAAAAGTGGTGCCAGCGACGCCCATGATTTTTCATTCATGCGGTTGCCCTCATCGAGCACGCAAACACCGCCCACCAGCATCGCGCTGACCAGCGGTGAAGCGTGGTACGCAATTTCGCCACCACGGGATAGCACCGGCGTAATCAACAGATCTTCCGGCCGCGTGTCGGCGGTGCACTGATAAATATAAAGCGGCGCTTGCTGTTCCTTCGCGGCAGCGATGGCTAACTGGGTTTTGCCCACACCAGGTGAACCAATCAATCGCGGCGTCAGCGGTAGGTCGTTGTCATCAACCGTGATCCAGCACGCCAGCAACTGCATTAAAACATCGTTTTGCCCGATCCATTGACCATCCGATTCATAAGCATGGGCCAGCTGGATGGGAACGCCTTCGATCTCGACGGTGACCGTCGAATCGCTGGAGCCGGTTGCCGGTGACTCGTCGTTGGATGATGACGAAGGCATAAATGATGGGGGTCAAAGGATCTCGGTGCCACCGATGAAATGGGCCATCGGATCGCGGTCAAATAAAACGGCTCGCGTCTTCAGCGGAAT
>JBCCJB010000480.1:0-2899 GCA_039028015.1 Planctomycetota bacterium | reverse complement strand
TGTCGCACGCGATTTTGACCGCCGCGATTCCGTTTCGCTTGCCGGTCCGCGTCTGCAACATGAAGAGTTTGCCTTTCTCGATCGTGAACTCGATGTCTTGCATTTCCTTGTAATGCGACTCAAGTTTCTTTTTGATCTCCATGAGTTCTTTGTGCGCCTTGCGATCCCACTTGCCCATATCGGCAACGGGTTGCGGCGTGCGAATCCCCGCGACGACATCTTCGCCCTGGGCGTTGATCAGAAACTCACCATAGAACTTGTTTTGACCCGTATTGGGATCGCGAGTGAAACCGACACCGGTGCCTGAGTCGTCGCCCATGTTGCCATAGACCATTGCCTGGACATTGACCGCGGTACCCTTCAAACCGCCGATTTCCGTGTTGCCTTTGGCGGCTTCAATGCGTCGGTAGCTAACCGCCCGATCCGCGTGCCAAGAGCCAAAGACGGCCTCGATGGCCAGCTGCAACTGTTTGATGGGATCTTGGGGAAAATCTTCGCCCGTGCCCTTCTTGTAGACAGCCTTGTAGGCGTCGCAAAGTTCCTTGAGTCCTTCGGCGGGAACTTCGGTGTCTTCGGTGACCTTGTACTTCTTTTTGACTTTGTCAAAGGCATGCTCGAACAGCTCGTGATGCAGACCCATCACGACATCGCCATACATGTTGATCAATCGTCGATATGCATCGAAAGCAAAACGCTCATTCTTGGTCGCCTTTGCCAGTCCCGCTGTGGCGGTGTCGTTGAGGCCGAGATTCAAAATCGTGTTCATCATGCCGGGCATCGAAACCGCGGCACCCGAACGCACGCTGACCAAAAGAGGATTTTCGTTGTCGCCGAACTTCTTGCCCAACTCTTTTTCGAGCGTTTTGACCGCCTTGTGAACATCATCCATCAAGCCAGCGGGAAGTTGCTTTCCAGCGTCGTAGTAGTTTGCGCACACTTCGGTCGTGATGGTGAACCCGGGAGGCACGGGCAGACCGATGGAAGTCATCTCAGCCAGATTCTTACCTTTTCCTCCCAGCAGTGCCTTTGACTTCTTCGTGCCTTCAGTCTTGGTCTGACCGAAGTAGTAAACCATCTTGTCTTTGGTGGCCATCTTTGTAGGGGTTCCAGCGTGGGGATGTTTCCGATGGGAAGCGTGGACGGGGCTGTTGGGTGATTGCTCTCACACAGAGCGTTTTCCCGTGTCTGATGCACGCCCCCGCCCGTTTTGCCCGCAAAGCGTATTTGCGACGCTGCGGACCGTCAATGACGGACGCGCGTCGTTGTCTTATCAAGGCCCTCGATAGGTCGCGTGGCTTGTGACACCAAATGCCCAAAGTAGGTCGACGGGTCGGTCTCAAATTCAAAGGTGTGAGCCGCCTCGGGATAGGTGACGATCCTCTTGTCATGATGATTGATCGATCGCCAATAAGCCTCCGTCCGTTCATTTTCAACGATGCGATCACGACCCGCCAAAGCCAACCATGTCGGACAGGCAATTCGATGCGGTTCCCGTCGCGCGGTCCGTGTCAGCTCGCGGTCGGCCAACGCAAAACGCGCCGTCACCGTTCGCAACGTGAGTGAATCTTCGGCGATGAATTTCCGCCACTTCGGCACGTCGGTGAACAATGCGGGGTCCTTCAAAGGGATCGGGAAATGAAGTCCACCCAAACCCGCGTTGCAGATTAATCGCAAGGCGGCGTATTTCGATGCCGACGGGAATTGCCTCGCAAAAAGACCCGGGCAAATCAGTAGAAGCCGATCCAATAAATCGCGATGTTCTTTGGCAAGCTGACAAACGAGCTTGCCTCCCCAGCTAATCCCGGCCAAGACAATCGTGCGGTCAGGGTGCCGCCGGCGGACTCGAGTCAAATGACATCGGAGGTCATCGAGCCAAACTCGCCAGTCGGTCACGTCACCACGCTGCCAACCATTCAAGCCGGACCCACGACGATCCAAAAAATCAACGTGGCATCCGGCAGCGTGCAGCCGATCAGCCGACGAACCATACCAACCGCCATGGCTGATCACGCCGTGCACCATGACCAGATGATAATTGGCTGTAGCGTGCGGCCATGTCCTCATGTGCAGATCCACACCGTCGATACCGGGCGTGGTCGTGAAGATCATGGACGACGAATGCTGCTGCTGTGGCTCAACCATGGTTTGCGCTCGCTCCCACGATCATGTCACCGATTGCGTGGCGGCGGATCACCGACGGATCCACTTCAATGCCCAAACCCGGCCGGTTGATAACAGGGGCTCGGCCGCCATAGCCGAACGTGATGTCAGGACGCGCAAATGATGCGGAGATCAGATGACGGTCATAGGAGCCTTCCAGGTAGGACACATCGCTAACCCCAACGGCGAAATGACGTCCAGCGGCCGAAAGTAATGGTGTTTCACCCGGATGACAACCAAGCTGATATCCCAATCCAGCTCGTTTTGCCATCGCGGCGAGTCGCAATGAAGCAATCATGCCGCCACATTTGGACAAACGAATGTTGAACAAATCACATGCGCCAGAGTCGATTGCAATCTGGGCGTCAACAACACCCGTGAGTGATTCGTCCAACATAATCGGTAAACCGCATTCACGTCGCACATCGGGCAGCGCATCAAAGTCGGCATGTGCGATTGGCTGTTCAACGCATGAGACATTCGCAGGAGCGAGCGATTTGATCTGCGTGATGGCTTCATCGGCATGCCACGCTTCATTCGCATCAACACGAATGTCCATCCGACGTCCCAGCCACCGTCGCAGCATCTTTAATCGCAAGGCATCGTTATCCCCGCGAACACCCACTTTGACTTTGCACTGTCGAAATCCGTACAGCCGCATCTTGATGGCACTCTTCCGAGCCGCTGCGATTGTTTCGGATGTGATCGTTGTTGAGTAACGAACCCATGTTCGTTTCTG
>JBCCJB010000479.1:0-2919 GCA_039028015.1 Planctomycetota bacterium | reverse complement strand
CGCGTGGTCAGCCTTCGGCGAGTCGCTTCACGGGATTTTTCCGCGACTGAGCTCGTGCCTCACTGAGTTTGCACCTCACTGAGTTTGCACCTCACTGAGCTTTTGTGACTGGCTGAATTCAAATTGCTGACCATCGATTTCCAGCAGAACCGATCGATTCCCAATCTGAATCACCGTCCCCTTGACCGAACCAATTTCAAAGGCGTCTCCGACACGAAGCTTGAGCGTCTCGCCACGGGTGCGGACTTTGATCCAAGCTTGCGGCTCTTTGCCATCGACCAACGCGGTGAGATAAGTCTGCGTCGCGTCGTCAAACCCGGGACGTTCCGGCGGAGCCGCAGGCGGAGGTGGCGGATCGACGACGCGAACCGACAACGTCCGCGAAACCTCGCGGTTGGGATAACCGGAATCCGTGGCCAGAACAGTAAACTGCACCGGAGTTTCATGATCAATCTCCTCCGGCGGATTCATCTTAAGCCGACCGCGACTGGCATCAAACGTGATCCAATCGGGTAACTCACTTCGCACATCAAATCGAATCGCATGATTTTCGGGATCGGTAAAACCAAGTCCAACTTCATTATCGCGTCCACGCGTCGCCGTAAGTGACGTGTTTCCGGTGTACCGGGGAGGCTGGTTGGGTGGCTCAAAAAAATTGCGATTCAGGATTGCCATGCGCTGTTGCGGCCAATCGGACGTCACACGGTATGAAACCACATCGCGTGAGGGAGCAGCACTGGATGACGCAGCATCAAGCGCGATCGCATCGATCGCCATTTTGATGTCCAAGCGTGACCCATCACGCTGTGGCGCAAATGAGATTTCACGAATCCGATGCAACGTGTCATGTGACGCGATCAGATGCAACAAATCAGTCAGCTTTTCAAGCGTCATCTGCCCGGTCACGGAAAATCCCAATCGTTGATAAAGATCACCAACCGGAATCGTCGCCATGGGGTCGACCTGAGCATCGGCGAGTCCTGCGACGTCGGCTGTTTCCAATAACCACGATTGATATTGACTGCGGGCGGTTTCAATATTTGAAGGAAGGGATCGCGACAAATACTCACCCATTTGACGATCGGCCAGTGCGCCTTCCAACATTTGAGCTTCCAAGAGTTGCTTCTCATTTGCCAGCGATGCAAGCCGATTTTGCCGGGTCCGAACGGCCGTGCGATACTGGGAAAACACCCACTGCAGAACGACCGCCGCGAGCAAACCTCCTACCGCGATAGCAAGAATACGTTCGCGCTGTGTCATTTGGAGACCTCGTCTTTGGTTGCATTCGCGGTCTTGTCATTGGAGCTGGCGTCGCCAGTTTGATTCTCAGATGGCTCGATCGACGTCTGCTCATTGGTCGCACTTTGTTGCTCCGGTCGCATGCGATCGTAGCGGAGACGTCGAACCGAATCGGGCGAAATCGTAATCGTCTCACGGATACGCCACCGATACGCATCGCCCGTCTCCAACTGGCTCGCACCATCGCCGATCACGCTATGGTCTTCGTCTCGCAAACCCGATTCGAGTTTGTCGATCACCTCTGGTGATGTGACCCGACCGGCAACCGTGATGCGACCACCACCAGAACGGGGATCAGCGACCGCCGAGATTTGACTGACAATCAAATCCTCAGCTGGCGGCATGGATTTCGCAACGCGTGAGAGCTCATCGATCCAAAAAACATCGCCATCGAGAAACGAATCGACACGTCCGGTTCGCTCAATGCTCCGCTTCGCAGTGCCAGCTTGTTCCCGAAGCACAACCAGCTCGTTTTCAGCCTGATTGATTTGACGCGTCAGCGAAGACAGCTGTGCGTAGACTCCGTACACGACCGCCAACAGCAAGACGGCAGGAACGCCGACCATCATTGCCAGTCGAGTGCGATCAACCGACTGATCGGGTGCCTGTCGCGGGTTTTCAAAATCAATCAGGTACTCAGGGTGCCCCGCATCCGCCACAAGGATACCGACCAGCGGAGCCAATCGCCCAACGGTCTCGCCCAACGAAGTGCGGATGTCGGCATCCACTGACACAAGATCCAGGGGATCAATTGCTTGAGACTTGGGATGTGAACCGTCATCGGAAAGCCGCTCGGCCAACGTTTCGAGTTGCTCAGCATGTCGATCCGCTTTGCCCCACATGACCAGGTGACAGGGACCGGCCCCACCACCACACGCCATACGACTGCGTCGAATCTCACCAGCCAGCGATGTCATCGGTGACGCACTATCACTGGGCAATCGCACGCCACGAACAAAGGCCACCTCGCGTCCACGAAACAGAACCAATTCCGCTTCATCACCCACCAAATCAATTAATGCGAGCGTTGACCGGGCTAGCTCCGAGAGTCGGTCCTTAAATTGTGGCGCATCAAGTGCGGACAATTGAAACAGAGCGGCAGCAGCAACGGGCCTCAAAGCGAGACGACGCAACGTCAAACCCGCTTGGTCGATAACCCGACGCACCGGATCCAGTTTGGCTGGGCCTGACGCGGAAACGATCGCGGAGATGGAAGACGAGGCGTCGCCCCCGGCGACCGTTCGAGATGGCAGGTAGTCGACAACGGCGTTCTCGCCCGCCGATGCAAATGTGCGGATCGCTTGAAATCGCACCATGTCGGGCAACTCTTCGTCGGGCACATCCGGAAACTGCATTTGACGCAGTTCCGCTTGGTCGCGGCCGACCGCCACAAGCGTGTCGAGTTTGCTCAACCCTTCGCGACTGACCAATTGCTGCAGGGCTGACGTGAGTCCTTGCTTACCGATCGGTTCGATGCCAGCCTGCGTGATACGAATGCTTTTGCCGGCACCCTCACCGACCATCCAGCGGATTTGCTGGTCGTCCCAGTCGAGTGCTAATTGTCTGGCCATACTCTTTTCTTTTCTATGCGATGTCAGTGCAAGTGATGTCGGTCCAAGT
>JBCCJB010000478.1:0-2945 GCA_039028015.1 Planctomycetota bacterium | reverse complement strand
TTTCGTGTCATGTGACCGGATGGAATCCGCAGGGATACTACCCGTACGAGTCGGGCTATGTGGAGTTAACCGCGAGTTCCCATCTGCACGGCAATGGATGTGAGAACTGTCATGGACCTGGTTCCGCTCACGCCGCTGCGGAAGAAGCCGGTAGCACGGTGAGCGACGCCGAACGGTTGGCTTTGCGTTAATCGATGCAGCTGCCCCTAGATCAGGCGCGCGAGACCTGTATGAAATGTCATGATCTCGACAACAGTCCTGACTTTCACGAAGAAGGCGCGTTTGAAGATTACTGGGCCGCCGTCGAGCACTACGGTGTCGACTGACGACGCTGTACGGAGCGATTCCGACGTCGCCTTCGCCAACAGGCCAACGCTAACCATGAGATGCCGATCGGCCATCGAGGTTCTGGAATCGTTGTCGCATTCACTTCGATCGCCGCGTCTCGAAAATCTCCGCCAACACTGGCGATCTGGTTGTCTTCAACAATCAAAATCCGATCGTTTACGCCGAAAAAACCCAGTCGAATATTGGTTGGTGGATCGGTGATGGTCGGGAGCACACCACGCAGACCGAAAGCGAAAAACGAATGGTCCATCAAAGGACCCGGTAGAGCCGCGTTGATACCAAATTGACCAAAGTTGATATTTCCAATTTGTCCGAATTGGCCAACCACCGGATCGATCTGGCCCGTGTCCTCGCGGAATGTCGGAGCGCCGTATAGTCTTGCCAGCGGTGCTGGTGGTGTGATTTGCAACGGGCCGATGGATTCGAAACGTGTCGTGTCAAACCGAAGTGACAGCCTGGCTTCCAGCAAGGAATCACTGGGTTCAGTCAGCGAAACTCGCAGATCAACGCGAAAGACTTGCCCGACCGTTCCGCCGAAAGTCGACTGCGAACCGGCCACCGGATCGACATCAACACTGAAAATCACAGCGGCGTTCGCAAAGCCACTTGGGACGCAACCAAGCATCAGCAGGGTCATCACCATCCGTGTCGAACTACCCAATCGCATTGATCCTTTGCTAAGTCATTCGGCTTAATCGATCCGCCAAGATGCCGGACCGACAGTATCACGAAACCTAGCCGCTACGCCAACACGAATCTATGACCCGTAAGCCGCGTTCGACACGGCTTTTGATGTTGCTCGATCAGCCGGATCATCAATCTCCGTGGTCCTTGGCATTAGCGCTTGGATCACTTCGATGGTGGGTGGATCAGGTTTGAATGAACCCGGCCGAGACCCGCGCGCGATCGCCAACGGTGTCCAGCCATACCGATTCGGACGATTCCAGATCTGAGGATCGGCACGTAAGGAAGCAACCACTCGAACCAGCTGAGGTGAGTTTCGATACGCCGCACCGTGCATTGCTGTTTCGCCATTGGCATCTCGATGATTGATGTCCGAGCCACCCACGACCAATGAGCGAATTAACGTTTCGGCTTCATCCATCGTTCCGGGATAACCATCAGTCGGATTGACGACCCCAATTCCAGCCGCAGCCAGTAACGGTGTTGTTTGATCGGAGTTGACACGCGTGGCGTCCGCCCCCAGATCAATCAGCAGCTCAGCGTAGCTGACATCCAACGTGTGACAGGCCATCAATAGTGGCGTGGCTCCCTTCGTGTTGAGCTTCGCTTTGCCACCGCGACCGCGTTTCAATTGCAAATTGACGTTGGCACCGGCTGCGACCAAAGCTCGAGCAAATTGCAAGCTCGTCATGGATCCGGCAACGCTGGGTTCGGGATCACCCGCTGGATTGTCACCCATTTGTGCCCGACGGACCCATGACAAAGCATGTAGCGGCGCAAATCCGCTGAACTGATCGTTGGGGTCCGCACCGTGGTCAATCAAGTCCATGGCCAAATCAAAATGCGCACTCTCAACAGCCAACATGAGTGCCGTCATTCTCGGTCGCGGCCGTCGCCCGCCAGTTTGCACGCTGTCGATTTTCTGTTGAACATCGACACCTAATTCCAACAAACACAAGACGGCATCACGATGCCCGTTGCGAGCGGCAAGTAAGAACGACGTGAATCCCGCAGGCACAACATGATTAATCGCGGCGCCCGCTTTGACGAGACAACGAATGACATCGGCGTGACCTTCGGAAGCGGCGAACATCAACGCCGATTGTCGATCTTGCTGTAGCGCATCGACATCCGCGCCGGCGTCGATCAACGCCGAAACCAAATCCGCGTTACCGGCTCGCGCCGCCAACATCAAACTGGTCACTCGACCCGCGATGGGTTGGTTCACATCGGCCCCAGCGGCAATCAACAGATTAGCCGAAGCCAAATCGCCGTTGCGGCAGGCAATCGACAACGGCGTGACTGCATAGGGCGTCGTTGCGTTGACATCACCCCCATCACGAAGCAACGCCGCCAAACGGTCCACATCACCGCGCAAGGTATATTGATGCACCGCATCACCGTCGGCGTGTTGCGTTACGGATGTTTCGCCGTGACCGGTCGACGCCATCAACACAACGACGGTAAAGCAAAGACGATCAAACATTCATCGGCTCGAATAAATCTTCGAGACGGCCGGTGCTGTCAGCAAACGATTCCAGTGGCACACCGACCTTGTTCAAAAGCGTCAGATGCAAATTGGAAAGCGGCGTCGTGTTGGTCGATTGAATATGCCGTCCACCACACATCCGGCCGGCTGCACCACCGGCAACCACAATCGGAAGGTTGTCGTGATCATGCGGATCCGGATCACCCATGCCACTTCCATACATATAGATCGAATGATCCAGCAGCGTACCGTCGGCTTCAGGCGTTGCCGCCAACTTCTCCAAGAACTCCGCAAATAATGAAATGTGATATTGATTGATCTTGGCAACCTTTTCGAGTTTTTCTGGATTGCCGCCATGATGAGTCACCGGATGATGCGGCTCAGGCACACCGATCTCTGGGTACGTTCGAGTGCTGGCCTCACG
>JBCCJB010000477.1:0-2950 GCA_039028015.1 Planctomycetota bacterium | reverse complement strand
CCAGGCGTAGTCGGATGCGGTCCACTGGGACGGCAAAATTCCCTCACGCACGACTGCTTGCACGCCGCCACCGCGAAAACTCGTCCAACCGGATGAATTTGGCGTTTGCGTTGTGTCACTGTCGATCTCAGTGCGGTGGGAATCCGTCGAAATCTCTAAACCCGCAGGCGATTCCGCCCAACTGTTTCGGACCGTCGCATTCCACTGGCTTGCCAAAACGCCGAGTCCAACCAGCAATGACCACGAGAGTTGAAACCAAGACAATTGGTCGCATTGAGAAGACTTTCGCTTGGCAATGGTCGCGGTCTTGGATGGAAGAAAGAGGATTTGGCGGGCAAAAAGCATGGCACACGTTGATTGATCAACGGATTGAAAGACGGTCGGGTTGGAACGGTGGTGCCAGATACAGCGGCACCCCAGGCGGTTGATTGTAGGCCAAGGAGTTTCTGTTCAGGGTCGCAATGCCTGCTGCGGCCTAAATAACAGAATGATCACATCCACCTTGCAAACCGAACCGATTTTCCGATCGGATACCGCCCGCGGTGATCGCCCGGACGGCCTAGGCGTTGTGGGCGATGGGATGATCCAACCCGACGATGGGCTTTCCGGTGGGATCCCAATGCGCTCGCAAGCTTGGTTGAACGCGTGGTTGACGCATATCGCATCGGCTCAGCCTCCGGCAACTCATCGGCGGGGGACCTCGTCGCAGGGAAACTCTTCGCGGGGAGACTTTTTGCGGGGAAACTCTTTGCGGGGGTCGCGAATTTCTCGAGCGAGCGACAACGGCACGGTGGCCCACTGGCGGACAACGCGTCACGACGGACGTGTGATTGCGCATTTGCCGCTCGTTCCCTTCACGCCAAGCAGCCTCCGACGCTCGGGGCATCGTCCGCATCAATGGCATGCAAAACGTTGTCCAGTCGATTGGCAACTCGCCGGCGCACGGCTCGCCTGTGGTGACCATCTGGGTTTGCGTTGCGCACCCGAGGATGCGATCACCGTTGCGGATTCCTTGGCCGATGCGATTTGCGAACCGGGCCGATGGCACTGGCGTCGTTTGCGACTTGAAGGCATTCTCGCCGGCGAACCGTCGACGATGGCTTGGTTAAAGGCGATGGCAGATCGCGGCAACCTGATTCGATTTCGCAGCAAGATGAACGTGTGGTTCAAACCCGCGGCCAACACATGGGAAGACTTTCTTGCCACTCATTCCAAACGAACGCGATCAAAGCTGCGTCAACTGCTTCGCCTTGTCGACAACGACGTGGCCTTGGAGCCTGTGTTATTGACGCAGCCGGCTGACGTCATCAAACAATTGCCGAGCTTCATTGATTTGCATCAGCGTCGCTGGAACGCAGTCGGTCAACCGGGCAGCTTCGCGTCGTCCGCGATGCGGGACTTCATCAACACGCTAACGACCCAGTT
Source organism: Planctomycetota bacterium (assembly GCA_039028015.1). GTDB lineage: Bacteria > Planctomycetota > Planctomycetia > Pirellulales > Pirellulaceae > Rhodopirellula. The sequence continues at coordinate 1,525 of JBCCJB010000477.1, read as the reverse complement.
GGCCCCGTCAGGTCAGATCCGAATTGCGGGTCTGCAGCATGGGCAACAGTTAATCGCGGGTGAGCTTCATCTGATTGGTTTAGATTCGCGACGATATGTGTACAGCATGGGTGTGGATCCCGCATTTCGCGGTCAATCGCCCGGTACGATCCTGAATGCAATCACCATGCGTGAATGCATAGCATCAGGTTGCGCTGGAGTTGACTTTCTCCGCGGTGACGAGGAATACAAGTCTCGCCTACGAGCCGCACCAGTTCCGTTGCTCGAAATCGACGTGTTCGCAGCAACGCCGGCCGGTCGACGCGCTGCGATGTACGACGCGGCTTGGATGAAAGCACGTCAGATATGGCGTCGACGACGCGGTGAGCCCGCCATCGATGAGTGGTCATTTCAAAACGGAATCGTTGGTGATGAACTTCCATCAACAACCGGGGCAGTCTTACGTTGGAATGATTACGGTGAATTGTTGCCCCAGTGGATCGCAACGCCCGAACGAGAATCCGGAACGGTTGAAACACCTTTACGGAGTTCTGTTTGGACTGGCGCGGTCGACACAAGTGGTCGCGTGATCCCAGCCATCAATTCAGTGGCATCATCAACGATGGATGTGTGAGATGCGAGGGCTTGCTCGGTTAGCCTATCGCGTCATTGGACGGCTGGGCGTTCTTGACATCACGCGATTAACGATGGCAAGCACAACGGATCTTAGGCGAAATCATCGCTGCGAATCAGCAGACGATGTCACCACAGCATGGATCGATCCTAAGCAACTCGATGAGCTTCGCGATGCGAACCTTATCGACACCATCGTTGGTGCTTATCCCGTCGAATTCGACATTGAATGTGCGACGCCGTCGATGCCATTTGATCCGTGCATGCGAGCTTTATCGACGATCGACGTTCGATCTCGCCGCCAGTTGGTCGGCCGATTCAAAGGTCATCGTGTCGTGTCATTCCTGTGGCTGGCCTATCACCACGTTCCAGCGAGTGATAATTACAGCCGAGCTTCCCATTTGGGGTCCTCCCTAACGCTGCCTACCGACACGGCGTTCGTTTACAACGCGTGGACAGATGCAAACGAACGCGGCCGTGGCCACCTGGGACATTTGCTTCACTTTGTGGCGACCCATCCGGCACCCGGCGACGATCACGCCGCCAAGCTCCTCCTGGCGACATCAGATTGGACGAACGAATCGTCATTGCGAGCTTTTCATAAGAGTCAATTCAAAGGCGCCGGCGTCATCATCCGAGCTGGCCGCGGTCCATGGCAATGGACGCGTGTTCCAGACATCGAACCACTGTGGCGTTCAGCGGCAAAACAGGATTTTGGCGAGTCAACACAGTGTGGCTCGTGTCTTCGGAATCCTTGCATCGCCCTGATGCCGCGAATTGCGATCGATGGTGTTGGATGGCGTTGGCCAAGGTAACTCTGCTTGCCGAACCGACAAGAAAGTGAGACCAACGCGGAGCCCGCTGAGGCCTAAATAGCCCAGCTACCGCAACCATCACAGACACCGAAGATTTG
>JBCCJB010000476.1:0-2975 GCA_039028015.1 Planctomycetota bacterium | reverse complement strand
CTGGGAGCCGACTGTTCGATGGACAGGTCGCTGAAATTGTCGCGGGTCTCGTCATCCCAAAACCATTCCAGATTCCATGTCATCAACGAAAACGCGGACTCAACCGGTTCGACGACGGGTAGCGTCGGAAGAACAAAGTCATCAACCAGCAAGTGCGTTGATTTGGAATCTCCCGTGCTGACATTCCTCACATCTTCCGTTCGATCCAAGACAGGATTCGATGTTGAATCGCAACCAACCGTGCTGGCCAAGAATACGCCACCAGCACAAGTGGCCAGCAGAGTGACGTGCCAAGCCCCAGTGCGAAAAAGATCGTTCAAAATCGGCAGGCCTTAATTGGGGGAGCAAACCAGTCGCAAGTCGCGAAAGTGTCAATTCTCGCGTGGCGGGCAGCATACCCGCCAACGATCACTTGCGTCAGGGTTCAGCAGACGACAACTACGCCGCGAACGCCCCCGTCCTCATTCGCTGACCAGAGTCCAATCCCGACGCTGGCGACTGCTTGGAATGCCCATTTTTTTGCGGTACTTGGTGACCGTTCGCCGCGCGACCGTCATCCCCGCTTTGCCAAGTTCGTCGACAAGTTGCTCGTCGCTGAATGGTTTGCCTTTGTCTTCCTTGTCAATCAACTCTTGCAGTTTCAACCGAATCGTGTCCCACGCCACATCGTCGCCATCTTCGGTTTGAGTGCCGCCCACAAAGAACTTGCGAAGTGGCAAAATCCCGCGAGGCGTTTGCATCCATTTGTCATCAACCGCGCGGCTAACCGTCGTCACGTGCACGCCGACCTTATCCGCGATCTGCTGCATTTTCAGCGGTTCAATCGCCTCAGGTCCCTCATCCAAAAAACGTTTCTGGTAGGTCACGATCGCTTCGGCCACCTTGGTCAACGTACTGCGTCGTTGTTCAATCGAATCGATCAACCACTGCGCACCGCTGATCTTTTGCTTGATGAATTCGCGTTCCTCTGGCGTGCAGTCCGCGGCCTGCAACCGCTTTCGATAGTACTCGCTAATAAACAACGTCGGCACGCGATCGTCGTCGAGCTTGACCACGTAATTGCCATCTTCATCCATTTCCAGAATGATGTCTGGCGTAACGTTGGGGACATACGTTTCCAGAAACGCCGCACCCGGCTTGGGATTGAGCAGGTGCAGATCGGACCGCAGCATTTGAATTTGCTCGATCGAAAACCCGGTTTTTTTTGAAATCTGCGGCAAGCGGTTTTCCGCCAAGTCACTCAAGTGCGACTGAATCAGAGTTCGAAGTTGATCGTAGTGCTCATGATCAATGGGAAGCTGAAGCAACAAACACTCGCTCAGGTTCCTCGCCGCGATGCCAATTGGCTCCAATGACTGAACGACCGCCAATGCCTCATTGGCTTTGGACAATGATTCCCGACTGGATGAAGCCGGCATCAGGTCCGTGATCGGCGTTCTCAGATAGCCACCATCGGACGCATCGAGCGTGCTGATGATTCGTTCGGCAATTTGTTCCACTTCATCATCAAGATCCATTTCGGACAGTTGATGCAGCAGAAAATCATTGAGCGATTCAGGACGTGACTGGGCGTTGGCCATCATGTCGTGACGTCGGTCCGCCTCCTCGGACATCCGGCCAGCACTGCGACGAAACGAATCGTCAAACGTGCTGGGTAGCTCCGAATCCATGTTCAACAAACGTTCAAAATCGTCCTTGTTGTCGCGCTCGTCGACGACCAACTCTTTCTCATTCTCGCTGCGAATGTTCTCATCGGGCCCGTCATCGGCCGCCTCTTCGGGCTGCAGCGGATCAACGTCTTGCTGTTCAAGCAGCGGGTTCTCGTTCATTTCCTGCTCGATGCGTTCCTGCAGTGCCATCAGCGGCATCTGCAGAATCTCCATCGACTGGATCATCCGAGGGGCGAGTTTTTGGACTTGGCTCTGTCGGGCATGCAGCCCCACTGACATCCGCATGTGAGATTGACTTCAAAAGAGAACGATCGCCGCCACACCAATCGTTTCTGGAAGCCTCCTTCCGAACCGATTCGCATCCAAGGGAGCGAACTGTGGGAAGCTCCCTGAGAGGCTGCTGCTTCAAGTCCGCCCAGTATAGGGCAACTCCGGTGCCAAACCGACAGACCAATTCAGCTAAAACTGCTGACGGCCGTTGATTGCATCGGTCAAAATCTCGCGATTGGCATATTCCAACACACTTCCGGGGGTGATCCCCCGCGCTAATCGCGTGAGTTTTACGGGATATTCGGCAAGTTGATTCGATAGATATAGCGACGTGCCGTCTCCTTCGACTGTCGGATTGGTCGCCATGATAATTTCCGAAAAATTCCCCGTGCGGACGCGATCGACCAGAGCGTCAATCGTCAATTGATCCGGCGTGATGCCGTCCAAAGGGGAAATCCGGCCGAGCAAAACGTGATACAGTCCATCGAACGCACCGGAGGCTTCCAAGCTCAACAGATCCCGAGGTTGCTCCACAACACACAGCCGAGACGCATCGCGTTTGGGGTTGCTGCAAATTTGGCAAAGCGGCTGTTCGGATAGGTTGAAACAGGCTTCGCAGTATTGCACGTCCGTGCGAACCCGCCGGATCGCATCGGCCAGTGACAACGCCTCTTCCTCGCGGACTCGCAACAAGTGAAACGCAAGACGCTCAGCACTTTTGCGGCCGATACCAGGAAGCTTGCTCAACCCATCGACCAATTCTGATACCGCCCCCGCATGCTGACTCATTGCACTCAGCCGGTCAGGTTGGAAAGCAAGCCGTCGATGCCTGGCAAATCCATATCGGCGGCGGCTTGCTGAACCGCATTGGCAAATGCCTGTTTGGCATCAGCTCCAGCTCGATTGGTCGCCTCGACCACGGCAGCCGCCAATGTCTCTGGATCAACCTCTCCCGACGTTGCCTTCTCCGCGATCACAACGTGCTGCACTTCGCCGATCCCGTTCATCGTTACCGTGACCAACTCACAAGTCGAT
>JBCCJB010000475.1:0-2979 GCA_039028015.1 Planctomycetota bacterium | reverse complement strand
CGAGCCGCCCGACGTCGCATCCCACGATGGAAGTGCCCTCGTTGGACGAGTTTGGCAAGCTGATTAAGAAGCTTGAAGACAAGTCGATGAGCACGACGTTTGCTTGCGTACAGACGCTGATCGCGATGTGCCGTGACAAAAAGATCGGCAAAAACGTGGTGCCGATCGTTCCCGATGAATCACGAACCTTCGGTATGGAAGGCATGTTTCGCCAGTTCGGGATTTATGCCCATGCTGGCCAGCTGTACGAACCGGTCGATTCGGATCAGATCACGTATTACAAGGAAGCTCAAAACGGGCAGATCCTTGAGGAGGGCATCACCGAAGCGGGATCGATGTCGAGCTTCAACGCTGCCGGAACCGCATACAGCTGTCATGGAATCAATATGATTCCGTTTTACATCTACTACAGCATGTTTGGTTTCCAGCGCATCGGCGATTCAATTTGGGCTGCTGCAGACATGCGTGCGAAAGGGTTCTTGGTCGGCGGTACCGCCGGGCGCACCACGCTCAACGGCGAAGGACTTCAACACCAAGATGGTCATAGTTTGCTCAACGCGATCGCGTTCCCAACCGTACGGGCCTATGACCCAGCGTTTGGCTACGAAGTCGCCGTCATCGTGCAGGAGGGGCTGCAGCGGATGTATGCCGATGGCGAAGAATGCATGTACTACATCACCGCCGAAAACGAAGAGTATCACCACCCCGAAATGCCCGAAGGGTGTGCCGACGGCATCATCAAAGGCATGTACCGTTTTCGCAGCGTCGATGTTGATGACGCCAAGGCACGAGTGCAACTATTTGGTAGCGGCGCTATCCTGAACAGCGCGCTCAAAGCCCAGCAGATATTGGCGGATAACTACAACGTCGCTAGTGATGTGTGGAGCGTCACTAGCTACACGCAGCTTCGCCGTGAAGCGCAAAGCGTTGAACGCTGGAATCGATTGCACCCCACTGAATCACCCAAGACCAGCTACCTAGAGGATGTGCTGGATGGGGTTGAAGGCCCGTTCATTTCGGCGAGCGATTATGTTCGAGCGCTCGGGGAACAATTAACGCCATGGATTCCAGGCGATTACTACGTGCTCGGCACCGATGGCATGGGACGTAGTGAGACCCGCGAAGCACTCAGACGACATTTCGAAGTTGATGCGGAGTCGATTGTGATTGCGACCCTCGGACGATTGACCCGGTCCGGGCAGTTCTCCGCTGCTGATGTTCAGCAAGCGATTGAGGATCTCGACTACGACGCCTACAAAGCTAATCCCTACTTTGCCTGAAAACTCTTCTTTATGACTGAAGTCAAACTTCCTGAACTCGGCGATGGCATCGAATCTGGCGACGTGCTGGAGATATTTGTGTCTGTGGGTGATGTGATCTCCGCTGGCGACGACATCGTTGAGATGGAGACCGACAAAGCGACCGTGCCCGTGCCGGCATCTATTGGTGGCAAGGTGACCAAGATTACCATCGCCGAAGGCGACACGGTCGAAATTGGTGGCGTGCTGCTCGAAGTTGAGGCCGCTGATGGAGCGGTGTCGGAGGATGCACCACCGGCCGACCCTCCGGCTGCAGCGCAGCCGGCGGCCGAACCGGAGCCGACTTCGGAACCTGCGCAAGCACCACCACCACCACCGGCTGTCGCCTCTGAGCCACCGCCAACGCCAGCACCCGTTCCCACGCCTCCGCCCGCTCCGGCTCCCGTGGTTTCGAGTCCTGCTGCAAGAGCTCCGCAATCGTCACCGCCGGCAGCACCACCGAGCACGATTTCGGATGGCTCAAGCAATGGCGGTGTCATTCCCGCGGGACCGGCCATTCGACGTTTCGCTCGCGAAGTCGGCGTGAATTTGTCATCGGTCCAAGGGAGCGGTGATGGTGGTCGTATCACTCGCGATGATGTGTTATCCGTCGTTCGCAGCGCGAACCAATCAGCAAGTCAGCCGCCACAATCGGTGATCGAAACTCCGTCTTCGTCGACGCCAACGGCTCCCACATCGGCACCTCCAAAAGCGTCCCCATCTCTTCCGGGCACAGCGGCTCAGGATGACTTTGGCAGTATCCGCGTTGAGCGAATGAGCAAGATTCGCAAGACCATCGCAGCACAGATGCATGTCTCATGGTCCCATGTGCCGCGGGTGACGAATTTTGATGATGCGGACATCACCAATTTGGAACAACTGCGGCAAAGCAGCAAAGAAGACTACGCAGCGCAGGGACTGAAGCTGACGACAATGCCGTTTTTGATTAAGGCGGTCGCGATGTCGCTGCGTCACCACCCTGCGATGAATGCGGTCATCGATGCTGAAAACGAGCAGATTATCTACAAGGACTACGTCAACATCGGGATCGCGGTTGATACTGACCGAGGTCTTGTGGTTCCAGTGATGCCCAACGCTGACATGCTGGGTGTTCCCGACGTCGCTCGTTCATTGGCCGACATGGCGGGCAAGGTGCGGGGCGGTCAATTCGCGGTCAGCGATTTGAAAGGTGGCTCGTTCACGATCAGCAACCTCGGCGCCATCGGTGGTCAGTACAGCACGCCGATTGTGAATGTGCCGGAGGTTGCAATTTTGCTCGTCGGACGTAGCCGAAAAATGCCCGTCGTGATGCCCGATGACAGCATCCAGCCACGACTGATGATGCCATTGAGCCTGTCTTACGATCACCGTTTGGTTGATGGTGGCACAGCCGCACGATTCCTCAATGACGTGATCGGTTACCTCGAAGCACCCAGTCGATTGCTGCTCGCGTTGTAAGCAAATCCATGGTGCTGCTGAGTCAGCATCCTATAGTTGAACCTCCCCCAAACTTGTTTGGGGGAGGTCGAATCGAGCGGAGCGAGATTCGGGAGGGGGCTTGGATTGTATGACGCATCGCCCAGCAGGCTCGCCCCCTCCCTCGCGTCGGCCTGGACGGCCTTGCTCGACCTCCCCCAAACAAGTTTGGGAGAGGTAAAGATGCTGGTGGTTTAGCAATCGT
>JBCCJB010000474.1:0-2998 GCA_039028015.1 Planctomycetota bacterium | reverse complement strand
GACTGTGATCCATCACGATCGGTCGGCTGTTCGGTCGTATCAAGTAGTACTTCTGGAGCAGTCACGTTTGAGCTCACCCAACCAAATCCGAAGGCGGGAACATCGACGATCAGATCCGTTGCTCCCTCTCGGAACTCTGATGCAAACACCGCCGGAAAGCGACTATTCACTTTTCCGTCGACGTTAATCATGGCGCGTGCTGCGGGCGAAGTGGGCCGTACGAGGAGTCTCGCCTCATTCGAATCGGCGGGCTCAAATCCGAGCCCCGATGCGATATCGAATTCAATTGAGGTGTCAGATTCTCTTTGACTTGCTGACGACGAAAGCAAACACGACATCGCTTGCAAATTCGCATCCCGCTGACGCTGCCGGTCTCGCATGATGGCCGAACACTTTTCAGCATGGTCTTCGGCAAGGCGGTTGGCGGATGGCACCAAGAGCGATCCCGCATGGCCGTGATGAAACGGATGCTCGCCAGAAGTGAAGTAATCATCAATTCGCCAAAATTTTCCCAACGCCAATGTCCAGGTCGCGGCTCGGCGAATGTCATGGAAACTATCGCAACCAGCACCCGGCCAGTGAACCATCAACGCCGTTGCGATCTCGCCACCATCGATCGCTTCGCCCAGTCGTGGACCGAGGTTCAAGAACGAAGCGTCATCGCTGGCATCAATTGGTTTCGCGGTCAGCGCTTCAACATCGTGATCACCAATGTTCAGAATGACTTTGGACTCATCACCACAACCACATCCGTTCAAAAAGTCGATCGGAATCACGCCGACGCACCCCGCCGACGCCACCGCCGATACCATGGCGGTGTTCATGCCGCCGCCCAGCCGAGCGTAGACGGTCGGCTTTTCGTTTGTGACGGCTTCAACTCGAGCAAGGGAGCCAGCAACAATGTGCTCACGCTCCCCACATGAAAGAGTTGCGATATCGACGTCCGGTGCGGGGCCACCGCCGGCATACGCCCAATCGGATTGCCGTAAGCATGCCTTCACTCTCTCGGCGAGTGCCGGATCGTTCGACAACGATTGGGCGACAGCATCATCGATCAACACGTTCATCGGGGTCGCGAGGATCGAATCGTCATGGGGCAAATTTGGATCGTCTGCTTGCTCCGAATCAGCGAGAGCAACATCGGTCCAGTCCGAGACCGTTTGCGGCGTTAGCAGCGTCAGGTCGATCAGCGAGGGATCCGATGCAAAATAGTGATCACGTTCCTCTGCTAATGCATCGAACGCGTCGTGAAGAGCTTCGGCACACGCATCCGCGTTTTCCGCAAAGAACGCTTTGGCCGCATCCACAACACGTTTCTCGAAATAACTGACATCAAGATTGCTGGTGTAGCGAAGACGCCTCGTCAGAATTTGCACCTGCCAATACGAGTAGGCCAAAGCAAAAAAGTCATCGATGCGAATCTCGCGTGATCGACGCTCTTGCTCCCCAGACGCATACAGACACGACTCCGCAAGGCTTGGATCAAGAAATTTGCTTTCGCTGGCCCGACGCAGCAATGTCTTCCGATCTGATCCTCTCAAATAGATATCGACCGCTGGCTTGCTATCCCCTTCGATGCTCGCACACTCGACGTCGACAACTGCCGAAAAATCGTCCGATAGCAGCTCAAGCATCGGAGATGGCAGCGTGCTCACGCACGAATCAGGAATCAAGATCAGTCGCCGCTTGGTCGTATCGGTCGCATCATCTTGCCTCTCCGCCGCGGGCGGCTGAAATCGCATCGGCGGGGGCGAATCGTCCGATCGATACCACATTGGCAGCCGACCAGTGGACGCGATCCATTGAGGATGCCAAATGGTCGTCAAACACGCCAACAGACTCCTCGCGTCGCTTTGTGACAATCGTGACGGAAAATCCTCCACATTGCTGCATGGAAGCAGAAGACAACACTCGGCAAACGGCGGCATAAGCGACTAAAATTTGACTCGGAGGGCGGAAACATAGATACTACGCGTCCCCAAGGTTGGTGATTCGCGTCGTCAACCAATTTAGTCCGGCAATCGCGTGATCGATTGGTATCGGACTCTCATCCTTCACATCGAAACAATCGAAAGAGCACCATGGTCGCAAACGGTGGCGTTTGGGGAATTGAGATAGGGCAGAGTGCCCTCAAGGCGCTCCACTGCGTGCGCCGCGGCGACTCCATCGTCGCCGACGCGTTCGATTACGTTGAATATCCCAAAATCCTCAGCCAGCCGGAAGCCGATCCCGATGAGTTGATCGCCGAAGCGCTGCTGCAATTAACCGAACGCAACGAGGCGATCCGCGACCCGGTTTGCATTAGCGTGCCTGGCCAGAGTGGTTTGGCCAAATTCTTCAAGCCACCGCCCGTCGAAGTCAAGAAAGTCGCCGACATCGTTCGCTACGAAGCGAAGCAGCAAATTCCGTTTGAATTATCGGACGTGGTTTGGGATTACCAAGTCATGCCCGGCGCGACGATCGAAGAGGGCTACGCGCTTGAAAGCGAGGTGGGTCTCTTTGCGATGAAACGCGATCAAGCGTATCGACAACTAGCACCCTTTGACGCGAGCGACATTGAAGTCGACCAAGTGCAACTCGCCCCGATTGCGCTTTACAACATGGTCGCCTACGACCGAATGCACGAGCGGATCGAAAATGAAATTTTCGACATCGACAATCCGCCGTCATCGTCGGTCTTGTTATCGATCGGTACCGATAGCAGCGATCTGATCATCACCAACGGTTTTCGCATCTGGCAGCGAAGCATGCCGATTGGCGGCAATCACTTCACGCGGCAATTGACGAAAGACCTCAAGCTGACTTTCGCGAAAGCGGAGCATCTCAAGCGGAATGCTCGCGAGGCGGCTGATCCCAAGTTGATCTTTCAGACCATGCGGCCCGTATTCAACGACCTGGTTACCGAGGTCCAGCGCAGCATCGGGTTCTTCCGTAGCATCGATAAGCGTGCGGACATCAATGAGCTGCTGATCACGGGTAACACCGTCAAGATGCCAGG
>JBCCJB010000473.1:0-3013 GCA_039028015.1 Planctomycetota bacterium | reverse complement strand
TGAGCTTTGCGTTACTGAATCGACATAAACTCAGTAGAATGGGTAACTACATGCACTTATTCCTCGGGGCAAAATCCTCCCCCTCCTGACAGAGTTATCTGGCCGACTGCGAGGCTAGGCGCGATCCCATTGCTTCTTGATGGCGTCTCGCGACATCGAGCTCGAAGCGTCGCATCGGAACAGCTTGCGAAACTCGGTTTGACGGACAAGGCAACCAATCGGCCGATGAATCTGTCCGGCGGAGAACAGCAACGCGTTGCATTGGCCAGAGCTATGGTGACACAGCCGAGTCTTGTATTGGCGGACGAACCCACCGGTAGTTTGGATCGAGAGAATTCGATCATGGTGGCCGAGTCGCTTCGCGATATTGTGCTGAGCGATGGCCGCTCGGTACTGCTCGTGACTCACGATCCATTCGTAGCCGCTTATGCCGATCGCATTCTCGTCATGTCTGACGGTGCAATCGTCGATGACTTTTCGACGTCCGAGGCGAGCACGGCTGAGGCGATTAGTGCTCGTGCATTAAAGTCAAGTTGCCCGGTTGCCACCGGGCCTACGACTTCAACAGGGCGCTGATTCGTGAACGATCTTCCGCTTGAAACTGCAGATTCCAAGAACGTAGCAGGTAGGCCCGGTGAGAACCGGGCGGAGGCATGCGATGGCGGTAAGAGCCGGACGGGTTCAAACCAATCAAGATTTGCCCAATTGTCTCCGGGCCTACGACTTCAACATCAGACGCTGATTCATGAATGAACTTCCTTTCGACGTTGTCGATGTCAAGAAAACGTTTCGCAGTGGTGACCGGTCGGTGACCGCGCTTCGCGGTGTCAGCCTGAGCGTTCAAGAAGGCGAATTCCTCGCGATCATGGGCGCATCAGGATCGGGCAAGAGCACGCTGCTTCACGCCATCGCTGGACTAACCGAAATTGACGAAGGAACGATATGCGTTGAAGGTCAAAAGCTAACCGGGCTATCGGACGCTCAACTGACGCGATTTCGTCGCGAGCGAGTTGGATTGGTTTTTCAGGCGTTCAATTTGATTCCCACACTCACGGCACGCGATAACATTCGCCTGCCCGTTCTTTCCGATCCGATGCGTTCAGCCAATGCTGATCGCTTGCTGCGTGAGCTGGGTTTGGCCGACCGTGGTGGCCATCGACCCGATGAGCTTTCCGGTGGCGAACAGCAGCGTGTGGCGATCGCTCGAGCGTTGATTTGCGATCCGGCCATCGTTTTGCTCGACGAACCTACGGGAAGTCTCGACTCGGTTGCAGGGCGAGAATTGTGCGTGTTGCTTCGACGATTGAGCGACCAATCACGACGGACCGTGGTCGTGGTCACGCATGAGCCCGCGGTAGCATGTTGGGCCGGCCGAGTGGTCGTGTTGAAAGATGGTCAAGTGGTCGATTCATTTCCCACGGATGCGTACCAGAACGCTGAAACGCTGGCACAGCGATATCAAGCTGCTTTGGAAGCTCAAGCGGATTGCCAGGCATGAATACCATCCTGCTCTTGGTTCGATCTCATCTTTGGGGACACAAAACGCGAACGATTCTGACAACGCTCGCGACGGCCTTCTCAGTTTCACTGTTGGTTTGGGTTGTCAGCATCTACTCGTCTGCGATCGCGTCGCTGGATCTCTACGCTTCTCGAGCTTTGGGGCGTTACGCGCTGGTGGTCGATCCCATCAGCCGCAAGGCAGACCGAGAGGTGCCGGTCACTGCAGTCGAACTCCTTCAGGATCAGTCTGAAGTTGCCAGCGTGGATCCGATGTGGGCTCGGCTAGTTTCGTTGCGACCCTACCCACCGACCAATGAACTTGAAACGAATCGCCAATTCTCAATGGAGTCAGGTTGGGAAGACGTGATGATTGGCACCGATGCTGTTGAGCCACCATTTCAAATGGCACGTGGTCGCTGGATCAACATGACGCCGTCGCAGCAAATGGAAGTCGTGATCAGTCAAACGTTGGCCGACACTTTGAATGTGGACGTGGGCGATCAATTGGAGATGCCAAGTCCTTCGATCACCTCACCACGGTTGACTATCGTCGGTGTGATCGAGCCGCCGCTGAAAACGATTGCGGGTGCCTTGGTCGGATCACGATTGCTACCGAGTCTGAGCGTTGGGGCTGTGTTTTGCTCGATGGATAATGCCAGTGCGATTCATCGGACCCAACCCAAGATCAGCTTTATCGCATTAGCACTCAAAGATGATGTCGACGTGCATGAATTTCGCTATCGACTCATCCCAAAACTGTACGCATTGAAACAACCCGTTCAGTTCATGACGGATCTGGATTTGGAAGAGGAAATGTCTGAAGCCGCCAAAGCGAGCAGTCTCGCGCTTCAGGCTTATGTGGTCGGAATGATTGCAGTCGTGCTGGCATTTCTCATCATCTTTTCGACCTTATCGATGGGCGTTGGTGAACGCGCACGTCAGTTTGCGCTGCTGCGTGCGATTCTGCTGAGCAAGAGACAACTTGCGGCGATGATAGCGGTGGAAGGCCTGTTGCTGTGCGCGTTGGGGCTTTTGATCGGAATCCCATTGGGCGGAACGATCGTAGCGGCGTTTGACCAAGCGACCGAAGGCGAAGTCCGACACGGGATTCAAATTGATGCGCTGGGAATTGTGGTCGCGACGGTCGTCAGTTCAATCGCGGCGTTGATCGCGTCCATTCTGCCAGCTTGGCGAGCGACTCGAGTCAAACCTCTCGATGCTGCCGCCAGTCATGCTCCATCAAATGACGTCGCTGACTTAGGCTGGTCGAATTGGTGGCTGATCATCGCGGCACCTTTGATCGGATTACTGCCGCTGTTGAGTTTTGTGCTGCCTCCGGGACCCGACGGCTCGCCGTTTTGGCGCTTGATTGGTGGGTCGTTTTGTATGGGTGCAGGGTTCGTTCTGCTCACGCCAATTCTGATTCGATTGGTGGACCGAAGCTGCACGCGATTGTTGGCCTGGATGCTTCGCTTGCCATCGGAGTTGCTTCAACAGCAAATGACATCGCAGT
>JBCCJB010000472.1:0-3041 GCA_039028015.1 Planctomycetota bacterium | reverse complement strand
GGGGTGGGTTAGCACGCCGTAGACCGATGCGGCCACGATTCCAGTGATGCCAATTTGGTCGAGCGGGAAATTCTTCCAGTCCTCATGCTCGATAGAACGAATGAAGAATCCGCGCAGGAACAATTCTTCTGCCAAAGGGACGACCAAAACAAGGACTGCGAACCGTCCGGCCAAAAACAACCACCGCAATCCAGCTGTCGGATACAGCGACCACGGATCAATCGCATCGCGTTGTGACAACCAGTCTGTTGATAATCCCAATGACGCAATCAATTGGATTTCAAGATCGAAGCGGCATAGTCCAATCCACACCACGGCGCCAAGGCAACCCGCAACGATCGACCAACCGGAAACGCTCAGTGGAAAGGCTCGACGCAGTCGAGACATCACCAACGCAAAGAGACACCCAACCAAAACGATCCGGCCATAGCACTGAGCAATCGCAAGCACCGGCGACTGACTGGGATCGTCCGACTCACCGGGGTAAGACCACCATTTCGAAATGAGTGCCCCCGCCGCGAAATAAACAACCAGCGGACCAATGAAGGTCACATACGGAGCCAGTGGCGCAATCCGCGTGCTCAGCGTTTCGCGTTGCTTCAAGACTCAGCGTCCTTCGCGGTTTCGCTCGTCGGTGCGGTTTCGTTTTGTTGATTGGCTCCATTTTCGACATTGGGCGAATCGCTGCCTGTCGGCGCATCGTTGACGGCCGTCTTCTTTGCCAATGCTTCTTCGGCGAACGCCAGGAGTTTGCCGGTCGCTTCGCGGTCATATTTGTAATCGTCCAGCGTGAATTTTTGGCGGTGTCCTTCGTAGGAGTGTTTTAGAACCGCGATCCCCTTTTTTTCCCACTTGCGTTTGTTGATTGCCGTCACGTTTTCAAGATCGACTTGCTTGCCCCAACTGCTGCGAATAACGGAAGCATCGCCTTCGATCCAAGTGCCCCGGGCACGCCACCATTTGAGTGACAAAATCGTTCCGAGGATAAGGCAGCCGACAATCGCGAGGTATTGCTGCACGATGAGCCCCTCGACCTCGGCCGCCGACTTTTTGGGTGACGCTTGAGGCCAGCCGTTTTGCTTTGATAGGTCGAGCCACTGCTGGCGGCCAGTTGTTGAATCTGGAAATGACTCATACGCCCGTGCTATCTCCAGTTTTTTGGGATAGGTCACTTGGGCATCGTACAGTGACCACAGTGCGTACCCCGCGCACGCCAATGCGATATAGAGGAACTTGTTGAAGTAAGGCATGTGGACATCAGCGCGAATCATTTTCAAACTTCATCTCTTGCAGAAAACCCGACGGAGCATTGATCCGCCACACTGTGGATATTCCGATTCGCGAATTCAACCCGCATCAGATCAATTTCATTAATTCGCCGATGTCTCAAACAAGATTTTGCTGATGCAGCCTTTTATGCCAGTCTCAACCATCCGACAAAAACGCGATGGTGAAGCTCTGTCGGATGCTCAAATCGGTCAATTCATCGAAGGATATGTCCGTGGTGACGTCGCCGATTATCAGATGGCCGCGATGGCCATGGCAATGTGCTTGCGTGGCCTGAACACCAGTGAAATTGCCAGTTTGACGCGACACATGCTGGAATCAGGTACACCACTGACGCGCGTGACCGATCGCCCGCGTATCGACAAGCACAGTACCGGTGGCTTGGGTGATAAGGTGTCGCTGATCCTGGCACCCCTGCTGGCATGCTTTGATGTGGAAGTACCCATGATCAGTGGCCGCGGGTTGGGCCGCACCGGTGGCACACTTGACAAATTAGAGGCCATCCCAGGCTTTCAAACCCAGCTTCCCGATGAAGTCACCACCGACATGCTATCGTCAATCGGCGCGTTCATCGTGGGAGCGACCGAGGCGATTGCACCGGCCGACCGAAAGCTCTACGGGCTGCGTGATGTCACCGCGACGGTCGAATCAATTGGCTTGATCACCGCTAGTATCTTGAGCAAGAAGTTATCAGCATCACTTGATGCGTTGGTCATTGATGTGAAGGTCGGGTCGGCCGCATTCATGCCCACGATCGAGGAAGCCCGGCAGTTGGCACATTCACTGGTTGATGTGGGGCAGTCTTCTGGCCTGCCGACGATGGCGATGCTTTCGGATATGGACCAGCCGCTTGGGGTCGCGATCGGTAACGCGATTGAGGTCAATGAGTCATTGGATGTGCTTGCCGGTGGTGGTCCACCTCGCGTCCGGCAACTCACGATTGGACTCTCCGCGTCGTTACTCAAGCAGGCCGGCGCTTTTGCATCACTTGATGAAGCACGCGAACTGCTGACGCAAAAGCTTGCTGACGGTTCTGCTCACGAAAAATTCATGACGATGGTCCGAGCTCAAGGTGGTCTGCTCGACGGTCCCTTACCGCTCGATCCCATATCGGACATCGTGGCCGAACGTGATGGTCATGTCACCGCGATTGATTGCCGCGAAATAGCAGATGCCGTGATCGCAATGGGAGGCGGTCGACGGCGTACTGGCGATCAACTTGATTTCGGCGTTGGCATTGCGATGCAAGTCGAGATCGGTGATGTCGTGTCCAAAGGCGATGTTCTGATGCAGTGTCATGCGACACCGGAAAAACATGCGGCGGTGGTCAATCAGCTGAAGCATTCCGTCAAGATTCAAGACGAACCCGTTAAGGCTCGCGAACTGATTTTGGAAACGATTGGCAGCGAAACGGCTTGACTCAAATGCCTCATCACGAACTCTTCGTAAGCGTTGGGAGAATCCTGCTGGAGCCAACTTCTCAAACACCAGTTGGTCGCGTCGTTTTTAAGTGCAGTATTCGTTGAGACTTACGTTATTTCACCCTCCCCAAACTTGTTTGGGGCAGGGTCGACGGGCGAAGCCTCGTCGGGGAGCGGCTGTGTTGTTTTTCAAGCGGTTTTTGGACTTCGCCACGGTTGATTTTCCTTGACCATCGTGTTGAGGATGACCAGCAGCTTACGCATGCAGGCTGTGACAATCACTTTGTGAGGTTTCCCTTGATCTTTCAGACGTGCCGAGAAACACCTGATCGC
>JBCCJB010000471.1:0-3061 GCA_039028015.1 Planctomycetota bacterium | reverse complement strand
GATGCATTGACATCGCTGGTGGGGTCAGGTGCGATTGTCAATGCGAACGAGTCAATCAACGAACACGAATCGGTGACGACAAATTCCACCAATCAAATCCGTGATCGCGCCGCCACCATCGTCCAAGGCTATCGCAAAAAGAAGATCGAGCTGTTTTCGATCTTGCCACCGCAGATCGAACGATTCCCATGGTCGGGACACATTGGCACCCGCATGATCCCCGAGGTTGCCCGGCAAGTTGATCAAGCGGCATCGTCATTGATCTTTGCCAACACGCGGTCGCAAACAGAAATCTGGTATCAAAAGCTTCTCGAACATCGACCCGATTGGGCCGGACAAATTGCGCTGCATCATGGGTCGCTTGATGCCAGCGTCCGCGACTGGGTTGAAGCAGGTTTGCGTCGGGGCGATCTCAAAACGGTCGTTTGCACCAGCAGTTTGGATCTGGGCGTCGATTTCACCGCCGTAGATTTGGTGATCCAGATTGGCAGCCCCAAAGGTGCCGCTCGATTATTGCAGCGTGCTGGGCGAAGTGGTCATCAACCGCAAGCGACCAGTCGTTTGGCCTTTGTGCCCACCAACGCAATTGAGCTGATTGAGTTGGCCGCGTCACAAGATGCGATTCGAGCCGGCAATCTGGAATCACGGCCACTGTTGTCATGTCCGCTGGATGTTTTAACTCAGCACTTAGTAACGATTGCGATCGGCGGCGGTTTTGACGAAAGCGAGATGCTTGCGGAAGTTCGCACTGCCAGAGCGTTTGAAGACTTAACCGAACAGCAATGGCAATGGGCGCTCGATTTCATTGTCCGTGGTGGATCGACGCTCGACGCGTATCCGGAATTCAAACGTGTGCAGTGCCAAGATAAACACTATTTCGTGACGGAAAAGAAAACGATTTCACTTCATCGGATGAACATCGGCACCATCGTGTCGGACACGTCCATGCAAGTGAAGTTCCTCAAGGGCAACACGCTGGGCACCGCTGAAGAGAGTTTTCTATCGAAGCTCAAGCCGGGCGAGAAATTTCTGTTTGCTGGTCGGCTGCTCGAACTGGTTTCGATCAAGGACAATCAAGCATTTGTCAAACGCAGCAAAGGCAAGCCTGACACGGTACCGCGATGGATGGGTGGACGCATGCCGTTGTCCAGTGAGCTGTCCCGAGGCTTGCGAATGCGATTGCATGAAGCAGCCGAAGGTCGATTTCGCGGCGTTGAAATGCGACGTCTGAAACCTCTGCTGCAAGTTCAAGCTCGCTGGAGTGACATCCCGCGAATGGATGAGTTTCTTGTTGAGGCCATTCAGACCCGCGATGGTCATCAAGTGTTTTTCTTTCCTTTTGCCGGACGCTTGGCGCATGAAGGGTTGGCGGCGGTGCTGGCGTATCGACTATCGCGAATGAAAGCGATCACGTTTTCAATGGCGTGCAACGATTATGGATTTGTGCTGACATCGTCGGAGGAGCCGCCTCTGGAAAACGCAGTCGCTGGCGGGCTGTTGTCGCTTGATGGCTTGGACGAAGACATTGATGCCTCGCTCAACGCCGTCGAAATGAGTCGACGTGGATTTCGAGCCATCGCCCGCATCGCGGGATTGGTGCAAGGTGGCTTTCCCGGCCGACCGACACCCGCACGGCATCTGCAGGCCAGCAGCAATTTGTTCTACGACGTGTTCCGGCAATACGATCCCGAAAATCTGTTGCTGCGGCAATGCGATGCTGAGGTCCGCGAGCAACAACTCAATGCATCCCGGATGAAAGACGCCTTGGTTCGCATCGCCGAATCACGCGTTTTGATTTCGAAACCACCCAAAACGACACCCCTGGCGTTTGCCTTGCTGGTCGATCGGTTGCGAGAACGCGTCAGCAGTGAGAAGCTATCCGATCGAATTGCCCGTATGCAGGCACAGCTCGAGCGTGCCGCCTCATAGGCATGCTTTGACTGATCCAACCTGCTTCGAATGATGGAAATGGCTCTTTGGCAAAATTGGATTGCATGACGTCGACGCCGCACCAGGCCCATTTTGCCAGTCGTGACTGGCAGCTTTATCCAGGCGGCGGCCTTTTCTGGCCGGACCACGCGGCGCTGATGGTGGCGGATTTGCACCTGGGAAAAGACGCCACATTTCGTGCCGCTTCAGTGGGAGTGCCCGTCGGCAGCACACCGGCGACTCTCGACGCCGTCAGCCAGATGCTCGATCACTCCGGTTCAACTGAGTTGTTTGTTTTGGGCGATTTGTTTCATTCACGAAGCTCGTTATCGCGTGAGACCGTCGCGGCCTTTGAACAATTCTTAACGCAACATCGCGACATCGACGTGACCCTGATTCGCGGCAATCATGACCGACATGTTGGGCGTCTTCCCGATCGCTGGAATCTCAACATCGTTGAAGACAGCTTGCATCTGGATGGCGTGCTCCTGACGCATTTTCCCGGTTCCTGTCCCGACCACGCTGACCTGCTGATCGCGGGGCATTTGCATCCCGCCGATGTGATTTCCGTCCGAGGCGAATCAACCGGCAAGTTGCCCTGTTTTTGGTTGCATCAGCGATGCTTGACATTACCAGCTTGTGGGCATTTCACCGGAACGGCCAAGGTTGACCGTCGTTCGGGGGATCGCGTCTGGTTAATCGCCGATCACACTGTCATCGAACGGTCGCCGGCCGCGGCGCGCTGACGTTTCACGATTGCGAAACCGACATGGCGGATCGTGATGGGGCGACGGCTCTGATCAAGACGAAATCGCACCACGCCGCAGTGGGATGGTTTATGCTCTCGTCTGGCACCGGTTCGTGCGTGCTCTCTTCCAAGTCCTTGTTGGCAAACAGCAATGAATCACAGGCAATTCATCCAGTCGCTTTTGCTGTTGCCGATTTTGATGGGTTGCTCCAAAGAAAAGCTCGATGAGCTTGCCGCCCGCACCAAAGCAGCCACATCCGTGGCCGCCGCTCAACAAAACAATGCGGTTATTTATTTGCTGGACCAAACACGCGACGCGATGGAGACGTCACAACAAACGCTAAATAAAACGACGGCGTCGCTGGAGGATGCTCTGCCGGGTAG
>JBCCJB010000470.1:0-3083 GCA_039028015.1 Planctomycetota bacterium | reverse complement strand
GCTTCCGCAAGCATCGACTCGGACAAATCAACGCCCATCACGCGAGCGTGGTACGGATAGCTTCGCAGCGACAATCCGGTGCCAACGCCGACTTCTAATACGTTGGCTCGGGGCGGAATGTTGAGCCGCAGCACGTTACGCTCAATACGTCGCCGCGCCACTGCCGGCCAAAGGGCTTGGTAAGCGGGCACTAAGTTGTCGTACAACCGACTTTGGTGGGGTTGTCGCTGGCATGTCGTCGATGCCTCGGACGATGCAAACGGTCGTTCTTCAAGATTGATCATGCTGTTTCCAAAACTCGCCGCGCCTTTCTCATCGGTTATCGACTCCCCGCCGCAGTGACGAGCACCGCAGAAGCCATACGGTCAGTAGTGTTACCAATTCCTATCGGCGGGGTCGGCCTGAATCGGGTGTCGTGGAATATTTGGCAGCAAAATTTACGCGGCGGATACATTTCGACCCGGTCAGCCATGAGCGACCACCGAACCGTCAAAACGCGTCAAATCGCAAGTTCTTCTTCCAGCAAATAACAGTAGGCGTCGTACCGTCGGGCGTCGATTTGACCGTCCGCGACCGCGTTTTTGACCGCACAACTGTCCTCGGAAACATGCAGACAGTTGGGATAGCGGCAATGGCTAACGTAGGGTCGAAAATCAGGCATGTAGCCGGCCACTTCGCCCGCAGAGATATCCCAGAGTTGAAACTGTCGGATTCCGGGCGTGTCAAAAACACATCCACCACCTCGAATCGGAATCAGCTGGGAAGCCGTGGTCGTGTGACGGCCTTTCTGATTGTCGGTACTTACGCGCCCGACTGAAAGCGAAAGCGTTGGATCGATGGCATTGAGCAAACTTGATTTGCCGACACCGCTTTGCCCAGTCACCACGGATTGCCGATTTTGCATCCATGCACGCAAGTAATCGATGTTCTGTCCGGTCACCGTCGATGTCATCAAGACTCGGTAGCCAAGTGATCCATAAACGCCCATCAGCGGTGCCAAATCGACCGCGTTGACGAGATCGATTTTGTTGATGACAACAAGTGGCGTGATCCCGCATTGATGCGCCGTCAGAATCATCCGATCGATCAACGCTGGTTTTAATGTTGGTTCCGCGGCCGTGGCTACGATCACCACGCAATCAACATTCGCGGCCAAAATGTGTTGTTTGCCGCGGCTGGTTCGATGCAGCGTGCCGTGCCGCGGTAAAACCGATTCAATCATGCCGTCACCGGCAAGCTCACTCGGGTCAATGCCTCCTGATCGCGATTGAATGCGGAACAACACATGATCCCCCGCAACCACGATATGCCGCTGATCGGTCGACAATGACTTCAAAACTTGACGCGTCGCACAGGCATAGATGTCGCCGTCATCGGTCATCACTTTGCTTTGCAAGCCATGCACGCTCAGCACGCGTCCGCGTGAAAGTGTTGCGTTATCGGGATTGAATTCGACATTCAGCCCCGCCGCATCATCCGGCGTGCTTGCTTTGCCGATGATCGTGCGTTTGCGAGTGAGATCGCCTTTGCCGGATAAACGCTCCGAGTGGATCGCGTCGGCCAGTCCATCCTCGTCGCCCTGCCGAAACTCGCGGGTTAAGTCACCCTCGCGAACCCTTCCCTGGTGCTTCTTCCGGAAAGACGTCCGCAGCTTGCCTGATTTTTTTCTAGCCACGGTCGAGCTTTGGGACCAAAAACTCCGCGGCAACGATCATTGCTGAGAAACGCAAAGTGAATGGTTTGATATGAGTGCTTTTGTAGGACGGACTTCCTAGCTGGACAGCGCGAGTTTGGATTAGCCGGCCGGCGTTAGTCGCGGTTTTCTTGGGCTTAAATGTGGGTAGCGCCAAGACGGCTAATACGCTCGATAATGCCATGAATCACTGTGTTTTCCATGCAAAGTGACGCCGTTCAGCTAGTTTGTCAGCACCAACAACCAGACAACAATACACGTCTAATCGGCCGTCTCTGAACCGTCGCGGCTCACGACGGAGCCAGGACTGTGTTCGGCGGCTGATTCAGGAGCCATGATTTGCTCGATCTGATCTTCGTCCTTGCCATTCTTGGCATGAATTGACGGTCCAATCAGTTCGGTGAGTTCCAACTCCGACAGCTCTTCTTTCTCGAGCAGTGCCTTAGTGATTGACTCAAGTTGACCCCGATGCTCACGCAGCAACTGCTCTGCTTTCTGATCCGCTTCAAGCAAGATTCTCGCGACCTCTTCATCGATGAGTTCTTGCGTGTGCTCGCTGAACTGACGCGATTGGTGAATTTCACGACCCAGGAACGGATCCTCGTCGCTGGTCTTATAGCTGACCGGACCGATTTTCGGGCTCATCCCCCAGTGGGTCACCATCCGACGCGAGATGCTGGTCGCACGCTCGAGATCGTTTTCGGCGCCGACACAGGTTTCGTCGTAAATGATTTTTTCGGCCGCACGACCTCCCAGCAGCACGATGAGCTGATGCTCAAGATCGCGTTTGCTCATGCTCAAACGATCTTCGCTGGGCACATACTGAGTCACGCCCAACGCGCGACCGCGGGGAATGATCGTGACTTTATGCACGACATGAGATCCGTCCAAATGCCACGCCGTCAGCGTGTGACCCGCCTCGTGGTACGCCGTTTTCTCTTTCTCGGATTCCTGAAGCACTTCTTCGCGCTTGGCACCCATCAAAATCTTGTCGCGTGCGTATTCAAAGTCGTCCATCTGGACGAGCTTCTTGTCGCTTCGTGCGGCCCACAATGCGGCTTCGTTGACCATGTTGCGAATGTCGGCACCCGTCAAACCAACCGTGGCGGCCGCCAACCGATGCAGATCCACATCCTCGCCTAGCGGCACATCGCGGACGTGAACCTTGAAAATCTCTTCGCGGCGTTTCCTCGTGGGCCGACCCACGGTTTTGTGCCGATCAAAACGGCCGGGTCTTAACAACGCCGGATCAAGCACATCAGGCCGGTTTGTTGCCGCAATGACAATCACCGCGTGCTGACCACTGAAGCCATCCATCTCACCCAGAATCTGATTGAGCGTTTGTTCCCGCTCGTCGTGCCCACCGCCAAGTCCAGCACCTCGCTGACGG
>JBCCJB010000469.1:0-3124 GCA_039028015.1 Planctomycetota bacterium | reverse complement strand
GACGAAACCGTCGCGGCGTTTGGGAGGCATCTGGTTGCACGACGCAGCTCTTTCGACCAGCGGTAGTGGCAAACAGTTCTTCCACCATCGCGGAAAGCGATATGGCCACGTGATCGATCCACGCTCGGGGCAGCCATCAGGCGATGGTCTTTCGATAACCATTACAACCGCAAGTGCGTTGGAAGCCGACGCGCTTGCGACGGCGTTCTTTGTGATGGGACAAGCTGCGAAGTTCGAAAATGAATCGCTGCGATCAATACCCGCGATCTGGACACGTCCGACGCGACGCCAGGATGAAATCGAGGTGACCGCGACGGGCGATTGGACCTGGGCGGAAACGCCGCGTGAACTCACCAGCGTCCAGGCATGATGCGTTCATCATTTCGACCGCGAATCAATTGGCAGCGGCCGTCGCGGTTGCCGTCGCTTCAGCGGATGCGATTGGCGACGACTCACCAGCATCTTGATTTGCGTCTGGTGGAGGCGAACTTTGCTGGAGCGGTTTTGCTTCTTGAGCGTTCGCCTGATTCAACGATGTCGGCGGAAGATCAGCCGATGACCGTTTGGGCTCGACGGCATGTTGAACCTGAACCGCCTTCTTTCCGCGATAGGCTCCCGGGATCGCCGTGAATTTGGGCACATCCTGAATCGATAACTCGAGCGGTTTGGCGACTTCCTGTTCCGTGGTGATGATGTCGCCAACGCCCAAATCCAGCAGGTCCGATGTTCGGATGCGCGATCGGGCAAGGGTCACCACCACATCGACCGGCGCCGCATCGATGGCATCGGCAATGGTCCTTCGTGACTGTTCATTGGGTTCCGATTTGCCGTACCCAACCCAACCATTGCGGGACAGCTTGGCATTGTGTTTTTCAATGGTATTGAACGGGATGCACAAATTCATCATGCCGCGATTTTTGCCCAACAGAACTTCAAAGCCGACCAAGATCACAACTTCGTTGGGAGGCACAATCTGAACGAGCTGCGGGTTGGATTCGGTGGCTTCGATCTTGGGTTTGATTTCAACTACATTTTCCCAAGCCGGACCGATTTGCGCGAGGAATTGCTCGACGACACGGCAGATCAAACGCGTTTCAATTTCGGTCAGAGGCCGCCGAATCGTTTCACCGGGCACAGGGTCACCGCCCAGCATCCGATCAATCACGGAATAGGTCAGCGCCGGTGCGATGTCCAGAATCCAATTGCCTTCTAGCGGTTCGACCGTCAGCACGTTGAAGCAGCTCGGGTTGTCCAGGCTAAAAACGAACTCGCTGTACGTTAATTGATCGACCGACAACAGCTTGACTTCAATCATCGTTCGTAGCATGCCCGAGATCGACGCACCAAAGTTGCGAGCGATCTGCTCGTGCAATGAATGCATCGCCCGCATCTGTTCTTTGCCAACGCGCTCAGGGCGTTTGAAATCGTAAGCAGTAACGCGGGCTCCAGCGGGCACGCCGGGCGAATAGGGTTTGCCGCTCGGATCAGGCTTGAACCTGGAAGCGATCGGCGCAGACGTTTTTGGTTCCGACGCTGACCCCTCTGCCTCGGCTGCTTGACTCGGCGAAACGTCTTCCGACGAGCTCTGATCATCGTCATCCACTGCCGCATCATCGCCATCAGCGGCTGCGTCATCAGTGCTCGCTTCCATCGCCTTGAGCAGGTTCTCGACCTGGTTCTGACTCAGCGATTCATCGGACATGCCCGACTTCCTTGACGGTACGACCCTGCCGGATCAAATCGCGTGCTAGCGTTTTGGCGGCGAAACAAACGAAAAAGAATTGACGTGTCCGTTCCCAGGCAACTAGGAACGAATATGGCCTTTGCCAGTCACGATGTACTTATAAGTGGTCAATTCACGCAACCCACACGGTCCACGCGCGTGGAATTTATCGGTCGAAATGCCGATTTCTGCCCCCAAACCAAACATGCCGCCATCGTTGAAGCGCGTGCTAGCATTGATCATCACCGCGCTGCTATCGACCAAATTGGCGAACATTTCGGCCGCAGCGAGGTCATTGGTCACGATGGCATCGGTGTGATGTGAGCCATAACGGTTGATATGGTCTGCGGCGTCCTCCAGCGTATCGACGACGGCAATGCTGACGGTGGGACCGAGATACTCTGCGGCGAAATCGTCCTCCGTCGCCTGGATTCCGTCGGGCACGTGCAGTGCCGCACGCGAATCAACACGCATCTCGATTCCGCGGTGCTTCAATCGGTCCGCGATGACGGGTAACGCATCGACCAAGATCCACTGATTGATCAAAATCGACTCGCAGGCATTGCACACGCCCATCCGCTGGCATTTTGCGTTTTCGATGATGTCCACTGCCATATCAACATCGGCTGCGGCGTCGACGTAAACATGACAATTGCCGTCATAATGCTTAATCACGGGCATCGAGGCTTCGGCGGCAACGCGACGAATCAACCCTTCGCCACCCCGCGGAATCGTCACGTCGATCAGGTCGTCCAACTTCAAGAAATGGCCGACCGCGGATCGATCGGTTGTTGGGACCAGCTGAACGGCATCGGGCGGAACACCGACATCGGCCGCCAACTCGGACAGGATCTGAACAATCTGCCGGCTGCTGTGGATCGCTTCCTTGCCTCCACGAAGGATCACCGCATTGCCACTTTTGACGCAAATCGCCGCGGCATCCGCGGTGACGTTGGGGCGGCTTTCGTAGATGAAGAAAACCACACCCAGCGGAACGCGACGCTTTTCGATTCGCATGCCTCCGGGGCGACGAAAACCATCCAGCACCTCGCCGACGGGATCAGCCAGTGCCGCAATCTCTCGCAGTCCAGTCGCAATCGCCTCGATTCGTTTTTCGTCCAGGCGAAGACGATCTTTCATCGCATCGCTCAAGCCATGCTCGTCAGCCGCATCAAGATCACGCTGATTCGCTTCCAAAATCACATCGGCTTGGTTGACCAACGCGTTAGCGGAGGACAAGAGCCACTGATTCTTAACGTCCGTGTCCAGAACAGCCAATTGCCGCGATGCCATTTGGGCTCGCGTGGCCAGTTCGCGGCAAGCATCGGCCGAAGCGGCGGATTGGGATTCTGCGGTCGTCGCGTTCGAAAGGGTGCTCGACATCGGGTGTGAACTCAAAAG
>JBCCJB010000468.1:0-3135 GCA_039028015.1 Planctomycetota bacterium | reverse complement strand
GGTAATCGCTCGACCCACTCCGGTCGCGAATCAACACACGTGACTTGGCAGGGCAGGGTGGTCAACAATCGAGTCAACGCTTGAGCAACGTGGCCGGCGCCGAAAACGACAATCGGCCAGGCGGCGGTGTCGACCCGTTGAAAGAAAAACGTGACGCGGCCACCACAGGTCATCCCCAAGTCAAGATTCAAGTTCCACTCCAGCAACTCATTTCGCTGGTCACCCTTGAGCATCTCCGCCGCATGCTTCAGTGCCGCTGTTTCGACGCGGCCACCGCCAACGGTGCCATGATCAAGCCCGTCACGAGTCACGATTATACTGGCACCCACATCCTGCGGCACCGAACCGTCGGCCTTGATGAGTGTGACCGTGACGAATGGGGTGGCGGCGTCAATTAGTTGGGCGGCCCGCTGATGATGCAACAACGCCATTTAACTCATCTGAAAGCGATCAACCTCGTCGGGAACGCTGTCGTGATCGACCCGCATTCGTGTCATGCATCGCAGCAAAACTTCGCCTGTCGCCGGTAGAGCGAGCTCGGTTGCTGCTTGCTGAGCTGATGGCGTGCTTGCGAGCGACAGCATGGCATCTTTCGCTGCCATCCAGATACTGGTTCCTAACATCAATGGCGGTTCGCCAACGGCTTTCGATCGACGAACGTTGATCTTGTGCTTTGGATTATCAATGAAACTCACATGAAAGTGCTTTGGCACGTCAGTGATATCGGGAATCTTGTAGGTCGTCGGTCCCGTCGAAAGCAAAGCACCCGATGCGTCATAGACCAATTCTTCAGTTGTGCACCAACCCATTCCCTGAACAAAACCTCCAATGACTTGCCCGCGATCGATACCAGGGTTAATCATCTCGCCGATATCCATCATCAGATCGATTTGATCTACCACCATTTCACCCGTCCATCGATCGATCGTGACCTCCGCGACGGCTGCCCCGGTCGTGAAATAGTGAAACGGTGTTCCCTGACCGGTTTCACGATCAAAATCGACCCCTGGCGTGGCATAAAACGATCGCTGACCAAGGTCGATTCGCTCACGTCGGGCTAGCGCACAAAAGTCGCCAAATCGCATCGCGGTTTCAGGCAGCTCATTCTCAGAAACCTCCTCGCTTGGTTGACACATCTGTGAATCACGCACGCGAACGTAACCATCATCAAACTCAATATCGGCGGCAGTCAGCGACCGTGTGGTGCCAAAGTGAGTGGCGGCGAAGTCCGCCATGCGTTTTTTGATTTGCTCACACGCAATCACCGCAGCCGAGCCATTCAGATCCGTACCGGCGCTGGCCGCCGTCGGTGATGTGTTGTTGTTCTTTTCAGTCGAGGTGGTCATGAGCAACACGTCGTCGACTGGGATGCCAAACTCCGATGCAACCAATTGTCGGATCTTCGTATTGAGCCCCTGACCCATCTCAGTGCCACCGGTGGAGACCTGAATGGTGCCATCGATGTACACGTTGACCAAAGCGTTGCCCTGATTGAGGAATTTGCTGGTGAAAGAAATGCCAAACTTGATCATGGAAAGGGCAAGTCCTTTGACATGACTGGGACTCGACGCATTGAAGCGATTGATGGCTTCGCGTCGCTCGTCATAGACACTGTTGCGTCGAACGGATTCGAATAGTTCGGGCAACATGTGATCACGCACAATTTGTCCGTATGGCGTGGTATTCGCTGTCGCATCGCCATCTCGATACAGATTCACTCGTCGCACATCGGCGGCATCGCTATCGATCCGAGCGGCAATTTCTTGCATGACATTCTCAATCACAACCACACCCTGTGGACCGCCAAATCCTCGAAATGCGGTGTTGGGCGGAAGATTGGTCCGGCAGACTTGACCCGTGATTGAGACGGCGGGCAGGTGGTACGCGTTGTCGGCATGGAGCATGGTCCTTTCCATGACCGACGTCGATAAATCCGCAAACGCGCCGCCATTGCTGAAGAAATCAAACTTCGCTGCGATAATTCGACCTTGAGCATCGAATCCAACGCGATAGCGACTGACGTAAGCATGACGCTTGCCAGTCACGATCATGTCGGTGTGTTTGTCATACACGATGCGTGCGGGTCGCTGCGTTTTGAGTGCCACCAGCGAGGTCATTAACGCGGGGATGGCCGACTGGGTTTCCTTTCCACCAAAGCCGCCGCCCATGCGTTTGCATTGACACACAACTTGATGCATCGACAAACCGAGCACTTCAGCCACCACCGCTTGCGTCTCGGTTGGATTTTGCGTGCTGCAGTGCAACGTCAGACTTTTCATTTCGCCCGGTTCGGTCAAGCAAGCTTGCGATTCCAGATAAAACTGCTCTTGGCCGTTGTTGCGGAATGTGCCCTCGATAATGTGATCCGACGCGGCAAAACCGGCCTCTAAATCGCCCCGAGCGATCTTTCGCGTTGGTCCGAGATAAGAACCGGCAGCGATCGCATCTTCGATGTGCAAGATGGGTTCGGCTTGTTGAACGTCGAGCTCAATTGCCGCCTTGGCTTGCTCAATCGCCTCAGCCGACTCCGCAGCGATCACCACAATCGGCTGCCCCACGTAGGCGATTTCATCGGCAACCAGGAAGGGCTCATCTTCAAAAATCGGACCGAAGTGATTGTGCCCACCGATGTCACAATGCGTGTACAGGGCCACCACGCCATCGACAGTCTTGGCGGCTTCAACGTTGATGGATCGAAGTCGACCAGCCGCGACGGGGCTGCCCAAAAACCCGACTTGCAACTCACGATGTCGCCGGGGCATGTCCTCGATGAAGTCAGCCGTCCCGGTCACGTGACCAACGGCCGAATCATGCGGAATCGCTTTGCCGAGACTGCTCATGACGCCTCCACATCGTGGAACCATTTCTGGAACAGGTTTTCGGCGACTTGCCAGCGATAGGCAGCACCACCCCGCACGTCACTAATCGGTGTGATTTCATCGCGGGCAATTTTGCCGGCCTCGGCCAAAATCTCCGGTGCGAACACTTGTCCGTGCAAGAACGCTTCACAACGTGACAGGCGTAAGACCGTCGGACCAACACCGCCCATCGCAATCGACACCGAATCGATCCGCTCGCCAGATCGCCGCAACCGAAAGGCCGCTGCCAGCGTGCTGATGTCCATGTCACGACGTT
>JBCCJB010000467.1:0-3143 GCA_039028015.1 Planctomycetota bacterium | reverse complement strand
GCAAATCTTTGAGGCGATTCAAACCCGATCGCTAACGCCGTTGGGCCAGCACCGCGATGATGTTCCGCCGAAGCTTGCTGAGATTACGACGCGTTGTTTGACCAAACGTATCGAAGATCGCTTTGCCACCGCGGGTGAACTCGCTGATCATCTCAGTCGCTTTGCCGAACAGCGAACGTCAATCACACGTTTGATCGCTCCAACGGGCAAAGTGGCAGGCTTGCCGTGGACACAGCCCGACTTGATTGGCCGTGACGACATCATTGAAGACATCACGCAAGCCTGGATTACCGAGCATCCCCGATCACGCTTGGTCACGCTGACCGGTGGTGGTGGCGTCGGAAAAACGCAGACTGCGGCTGCCATTGCCAGACGCATTGCTGGCGTGGGTGAGCAAGATGTGATCTGGATTGAGTTGGCGCACGCCACCAATGTCGATCAATTGGACGCGGCGGTCGCGGCCGCGCTCGGTGTTGCGGTCAACGATCCAGCGGGCGGCAACGATGACAGCCAATCCAAAGATCGGGGCGATCGCGTGCTCGATACGATCGCGGTCGGGCGTCCCATGGTGTTGGTGCTCGACAATGTCGAACAGATCATTTCCGAAACCGCGGCAGCCGTCTCGCGATGGTTGGGACGATCTGAAACGCTTCGGGTGCTCGTGACCAGCCAGACGCCGCTGAGAATCGGTGGTGAGCAGGTGCGACAGTTGCCACCGCTGTCATACGCGATGCGTCGCACCGAATCGTCGCTGTTTCGTGATATCTATGCCGAGGATATGGAATGGTCGTCTCACGAATCGATGGCCACGGAAAACGGTGCCAACGATGCATCAAGTGGGGGCGAGGCGCTAACGTTGTTGATGCGACGAGCCCGCGCGGTGCGACCGGATTTTGAAATCAATGATGACAATCGTGAAGATGCCCTAGAGATTTGTCGGCTGGTTGACGGTAATCCGCTGGCGATTGAACTGGCCGCCGCGAGGCTTGCCGTGATGAATCTGCCCGAACTGCGCGAACGCATTCGGCAGTCCTTTGAGGTCCTAAAAACCAATCGTGTCGACCGGCCTGAACGACATAAGACCCTGCATGACGTGGTGGCGTGGAGTTTTGAATGCTTGGATGCGGACCAGTCATCGGCTTTCTTGGCTTTATCGATGTGGCCGGCTCCGATGCCGTCGCGAATCGCCGAAGGTTTGCTGGATCATTTGAAGCTGTCTGGCTTGGACATGCTGGAGGATTTGGCAGCCCGCAATTTGATTCATGTCCGCAACACCGGCAGCTTGATGCGTGTTCAAACCACGGCTGCTATCCAGCGCTTCGCCGAGAACAAATTGGCTCCGGCGCAGCGTAATGTTTTTGCGACTGCATTAATTGCTTGTTTGAGTGGTCCGCTCAAATCAACCGTCGAAGAGTTACCCGGCGATCAGCGTCATCATTTGGCATCGAATCTGTTTGCGGCTTCCGATGCGATCGAGTCCACGCCGTCAACTGCGGCGACCCGGTTGTCGGCTGTGCTCATGGCCGATCGTTTGGCGGGGGATCACTGGGATGCCACCATTCGTCAACAACGATTGACGCCAATGTTGAGTTTGGCCCAGGGAATCACGCAGCTTCAATTGGGATTGCGGTTGGCCGACGCGCAGCGACTGAGCGGCAAGACCGATGCTGCGATCACCATGTGTGACCGAATCGCTCAAAAGATCGGTGCGCTGACGGAGTCGGACGACGCTGTTGATGAGCTCACCGTTGCGGTGGGACGGCTGCGTGCGCGGATTCAATATCGGCGTGGTCAAATGGCCGGAGCGATTGCTTCCTTGGAAGCCGTGCTGCCCAAGTCCGACGAGGCGATCACGGACCCCGACCCTTTCGCACCACCGGTACCC
The DNA here is from genome assembly GCA_039028015.1 of Planctomycetota bacterium. Classification (GTDB taxonomy): domain Bacteria; phylum Planctomycetota; class Planctomycetia; order Pirellulales; family Pirellulaceae; genus Rhodopirellula. Next base: position 1,258 of record JBCCJB010000467.1, on the reverse strand, counting down.
GAACGACTTTTGGTCGAGCGTATCGATGCATTGTTGGAGCTTGTTGAGATCCAACGTCGGGCCGGGCATTTGGCGGTGGCGCGTTCGCAGCTTCGCCGCGCGAAGGCATGGATCGCAGCGCATCCGGTGCTGGAAGAACGCACGCTACGGTGTCAGATTCAGTCAGGGAAAATCTCATTGCAAACGGGCAATTTGGCCGAAGCCCGCCAGACTTTCGATGCGGCCGTCAAATCGGTGACGACAAAAACCGATCCCCGCGATTTGCAGCAGGCGTTATTGGGACGGGCCGCAGCACATGCGGAATGGGGAGATTTTGAGGCCGCCGAGCGGGACTATGATCGTTGCGAAAAGATCAGTCGTCGGCTCGGTGACTTGCCCACGTTAGCGCAAGCCCTCAACAATCGAGCGTTGTCGCAAGACGATGCCGGGCAAAGCGCGGCCGCGTGCGAAACGCTGGAACGAGCACTGGAGATCTACCATCGGCTGCAAGATTCGGTGGGAATCGCGATCGCATCGGCGGCCAAGGCAGCGGCACTGCTGCAATTGAATCGTTGTGATGAAACGATTGCGATTTTGGAATCACCGGAAATTCGCGATTCAATTGCGCCCGATTCGATCCATCGCGCGATGATGGCGGGCGACCTTGGCGCCGCCAAGCATCGTGTCGGCGAATTGAAGGATGCCAAAAAGTGGTTGTGCGACAGCCTGCAGCACTTGGATCAGCTGGGGGGCGGGTTGACCGCCGAACGCTTACTGGTCGCTATCGAATTGGCGTCAGTATTGGGTGAATTGAAAGATCCCGCGGCGGCGGCCGCTCACCAACGTGCCGCCAAGCTTGTCAGCGACTGGCCGCGTCAGCGTCGTGATCGGGGTAGGGTCGCCGCAGCAATTGAAGCGTTTGAGACTATGCTGCCGTGAACTCAGGTCGATCTGGGACACGATGCTAATTTTTCAAATTTTCAATCGATGTTGTCCGCTGAATCGATCCTGATCGCCTGTGAAGAACGTGAATCACTTCCACCTCGCCACATTTTTCCTACCGGAGTTCGCCATGAATCGTTTTTCGCGTCGCCTGCTTGGACTGCTGTTTGTCGGTGCCAGCCTGTCTTGTTTTGCCGCTCCTCAAAAAGCTGAAGCGGCTGGCTATTATCGCCAAACGTACACGACCTGGACCTATCATCCCGTGCGTCGCTATTACTACAGCCGCTACACCTACCAGCCCGTGGTGACGACCACCACGTATCACCATCATTACGCG
>JBCCJB010000466.1:0-3164 GCA_039028015.1 Planctomycetota bacterium | reverse complement strand
GCGATCCCTGCTGCTCCGGGAACCTATGTCAATGCATGGCAGCAAGCGCATTGGGCCGGAGCACAACAACGCAATTGGGTCATACCTAGAAATGAGTGGTTTTCGCGTGGCGATCAATTGTCACCTGACGGATTGCTTCATCTTTCCCGCATTGTTGATGCGATGCAAGAATCACCGAATCGGGTTGTGATCGAGAACGAACCCGTCGCATTGGAGAAAGACGAAGAATACGAAGAAGCGTATGACCGTATCGCTCAGCTCCAAGTTCGCCGAAAACAAGTCGTGATCGAACGTCTTGCAGCTGGTGGTGTCGAGGATGCCGAGAAGTGGGTCATCTTCGGCGAAGATCGCAACGTGGGCGTCCGTGGGATCGAACGTCCCGCAGGTGAGACCTACGAAGTACGCCTCTCGGGAGAATCTGAGACGAATTGGGTCCTTTTCGAACGTCTTCGGGATTGAGCACCCTTTTCGCTGCATCCGTCGCTTATATCAACGCACCGAGTTCAATTTTTCGCTGATTCCGGATATCTCGAAACGCGCGTCTCGCCATACCACCCGGCAAATGACTGGATCCACTCGAACCTGTAGGTAAGATCAGACGTAGGAATTTGGTCCCCGCCGATTGGTCATTTGTCTGCCCATGCACGATCACGCCCACCAGCTCACGCTAGGACTTGCTTTTGGCTTGGGAGCGTTACATGCCCTCGAACCAGGGCATGGGAAAACGGCGATGCTGGTCTATCTCTCAGGTGAGCGGCGAAGTTTCCTGCACCCGGTCGTGATGGGATGCTCCAGCGCCATCGCGCACAGCGTTTCTTTGATCGGGATCGCAGCGGTCGTCCACCTGACTCACCACATCGTCACCGGTGACCATCACCATCATGACGAGTCCGTCACGATTGCCATGAAGTGGATCAGCGCGGGCCTCGTGCTGTGCGTTGGTCTTTGGATGCTGTACTCCGCCGCTTCTGCAAGGCAGTCGGCAAAGAGCTGCAGTTGTTGCTCCGGCAAGCATGAGCAAGGTGAAGCGAGCAAGACCAAGATGGGTTCCCGAACAAGCTATTCCATGAGTGCCTTGCTAGGGATCGCGTTTGGACTGCTACCTTGTCCGTCCGCGATGGCCGCCTACTTCACTAGCATGTCGACGGGATCGCCGATGGCGGCGTATGGGGTGATTGGCTTATTCGGGGCTGGGATCGCCTGTTCGATCACCCTGTTCGGAATGCTCGTTCAGGTCTTTGGAGCGCGCTTTTTTCAAAGCGGTTCTTCCCTCACGAAATTGCCTTGGGGCTACATCCGAGCTGCCTTGATTCTCTCAATCGGCTGTTTCTATGCAGCACGCTTGGTCGCGGCATAACGCAGGCATTCAAAGTGCGGAATCACGTTTGACGCAGTGCCGCGTTTGACGCAGTGCCGCGCTACTGACCGTGAAACGCCGTTACGCAGCCTGTTCGTCGCTGGGGCAACATTCGGATGAACGGCACATGAATCGTCGATTGGTCAAATGTGCTGACACCAACAGAAGACCACCCAATGGTGTGATCCAAGAGATCAGTGGGATCGACAGCAAGGTTGCCGTTTCGCTTGATTCAATCTCCGCCTGATCCGTTGTGGCGACGGCGTCGGCTTGGGCCGTCTTGGCGCAGTGTTCGCAAGTCTCATCGTCACAAACAACTTCATCAGCAGCCGCGTCGACCTGCGTGACGGAAACAGTTGTCGCGGCGATAGAGGACGTTTCTGCGGTCGGTGCAGCAGCCGTCGCGCAGCTCGGGCAACACTCACCATCCAGAGCGAACGCAGCGGTAGCGATCAATGCCAAGCCGGCAGCCGCAATTCCCGTTGGCAACAATCGGCGATGCATACGCCAGCCCGGAACAAATGCGATGGCTGCGATCGCGAGGCAAACACCGACCATGACTTGATGGAACCCTTCGTCCGCTAAAAAGCTGAGTCCCAACATCGGTAGAAACGCGATGACGAACGGCATCGCTGCGCAATGAATCGCACAGGCAATCGAGGCCGTAACTCCCAACCAATCGGTCCAAGGACCTGTCTTCTTCATCTCTGTCTCTCCTCGCGTTGATCCGTCGGCTGCTCCGTGCAACCAACATAATAGCGGAATACGCAGCCGTGACCCGATTTGCTCTGGTTTCATCGGAACGACGCAGTTTTATCTTCAGTCAAGCCAACAGCCTAGGGTCGATGCCACTGCACCCATCTGGGGTTGTTCTCTTCGTAGCAAAGATAATGGGCGGCCCGGCACCATCAACCGGAACTGGTCAATCTCCGGTCGACGCAACCGAGCCACCCAATTCGGCAGAACGGCAGTTGGTTGGTTCAGCAAGGAACCACGTGCAGCCCTGACGAATTCTCCCTTACATGCAATCGAATTGCAAGTGTAGCCTGGCAGAATCCCGTGCCGGCAAATTCCCGTCCTATTCCGTGTCATGCTCATGCCCATGATCGTGTCCCTCGTGATCGTGTCCCTGATGGTGGCCGTGTCCGCCGGAATGATCATGCGAATGCCCGGGGAGATTCTCGACTCCAACCGCGATGGCGATGCCAAGCAAAAATGTGGCCGTCAACTTGCCTCGATCGTGATCATGAAATGCCACTTCCGGCAACAAATCCGCCATCGCAATCCCAATGAAGAAACCGGCCGATACCGCCAATCCCCAGCCGAGAAGCGATGAACTGTCAAATAAGCCGGTCACCCCAAAATAGAACGCCATCGCACCGACGGGACAGGCAAGCGAAAACGCGACATTCGCAACCCACTGGGCGGAGGTCGACCAGTGCTGACGGTTCATGACCGACGTGATCGCGAAAGCATCAAGCGGTTTGTGGAGTGCGACCGCAAGAAAGGTACCCACTCCTGCTAGTCCTAACCAAGCTCCATGCTCGTATTCCGCGATCACGCTCGCAGCCAGGGCAATCCCGTCAACGAGCGTATGAAGCAACAATCCAAAAAACAGCCCCAGCCAGCTGATGCCTTTAACCGTGTCCGTCGAAGAATGGTCGTGTCCGCAAGCCGACCCGTGACCTGCATTTGAATGACTCGAAGGCGACCGACCGGAGTTTGGCTGACTTTCGTCGTTTGATGCGTCGGTCGGTTCGTCACCATCTTCAACTGGAACCCCATGGTCGTGTGTGTGGAACAGACG
>JBCCJB010000465.1:0-3180 GCA_039028015.1 Planctomycetota bacterium | reverse complement strand
GCGACAAAAACTCATGGTCAAAACGTAGTATGCGACGACGAGCCAAGTCGCCGGGTGCGCTCGCGGGAATCGAAAAACTCGGCCGCCGTCCACCTTGAAGTGCGACGGTCACCTCGACATCGCGATAGTCCAGATCGCCCCACATGCCTGGTGATGCTTTTTCGGGATCGCCGTCGCTGGGTGTAAATTGATTATCGATTGCGTGTCGCGGGGCACCCAATAGACGAAGCTCAAAGCCGGGGCCGCGTTCATTGTCAGCGACCACTGACGCTTCAAAATTCATCGTCTGTGGTCGACGAAAATTAGGCCCACCGAGCGACGAATAAAAGTTCTGCAGAACCCAAAATTTGTCTTGGCCAAACCGGTTTAAATACGCCAAGATTGGCAATCGAAACCTTCCGGTTGATTCGTCCACATCGGCAACCGGCCCGTCATATTCGACGCCTCGGAACAACGGCAGGTCGGGCAGAACGCGAAGCGTGCCAAGGTATGGCACAAACGTGATCGCATTGCTGTCGTTCGGATCATTCAGATTGAGAAACGCCGGCTCCTCATTGCACTCACCATTCCAGTCGTCCTTGATTTTGAATCGGCGGTATACGTTTCGAAACTTGGCGTTGCTACGGACGAACGTGACATAATCGCGTTTCTGATAGGCATCTAACGCATCAAACCCTGCAGCGTTGGTGAGAGCCAATTCATAGTCGTCTTCCTGATCGTCCGTCCAATCTTTGACAAATTCGTCTTGATGTCGCAGGGTGCAAATCGCAATCTCGGGCGGTCCTTCAACAATGACTTGGTCGACGCTATCGGTGTCATCGGTTTGGAGGATGGAATCTGTTAGATCATCTCCGGTGTCGATCAGATTGAAGATCCGAGCATTGGCCGGAAGATCGCCGATCGATGGCAGCGAAAGGCTTTGCGTCAGCATCGTAAAAGGTCGGATTGCCACCGAGTCAACCGATGGCACGTTGCCGACGATGCTGATGGTGGGTTGCAAACACCAGCCAAGCATTCGATCGGCCGATAGCAACTCACTGAGCACATCGAATAGCGTTTTGCCAAACGGATCGATAGTCGGGTTGTCCCACGCGGGCAGCTGCGACATATCCGACGACGCGGCAAACGGGATCACGCCGATGCCATAGTCATTTGTCGGGAGGTGCCAAACGATCAGATGCTCAAAGATGTCTCGCGTCGACCACCAGTTCAAATCATCATCAGCAGGATTAGCAAACACGTAGGACGCAAACGGGCTGCTACCGCTGAGTTTGTCCTTGCTCCGATTGCTGGGCCTCATCCCCGTTGGATTGAACACATTGCTTTCGGGGCTGCGGATAATCTCCGTTGAGCTATCACCGGGATCCGCGTTCGGGTTGTCATGGACTGTTGTTCGAATTTCGGTGTACTGGAACGCTCGCTCGAGCCCATAGCACGGCACGTGCTGCACGCCGGTAACCGTGTCGTTGTACTCGGCGACAGTGATAGGCGAATCCGCATAACCCACCCACCAACGCGGCTCAACGCCGGCCAGCTCGTGCCGGATCAACACGTAGTAACCTCGGCCAGTTAGCTTCGGCAAGTTTCGCACTGCAACCGTGCCCGGTGTCTGGACCGATTCACCAAATCGATATTCGAGCGTTGCCGTTGCGACGGATGGCGCGATGGCGTGCCGTGTTTCAAGCACCATGAAACGATTATCAATGCCCCATGCATCGCTCCACGACGTTTTAGTCCAGACCGTTGTTCGCGGTGCGGCCTCAATCGCACTGAGCTGCCCAAGATTGATCGTCGTTGCCATGGTTGCAAGCTATCACCGCTGCTGATGACGACAAACAGAAACGTACTACCATTGGCAAGCAAGGCACCACGTTCCAACGGCAGCGTCAAAAATGTTCCACGTTGGGTTTGTCAACTATTTTCGACAAAATGTTTCAAGGCAGTTGAATAGACGCATTAATGCGTCTATTGTCTGAACAGTCGAGGGCAATTCAGCAATCGACCCGCCCCGGCGGTTCCGGGCTATGGAGTATTGAGAATGATCTTCGCACGACACATCAACGCCTATCGCCAAAACGACACCAACCTCGTCATCGAATTGCCGAATGAGTCAATCGATCTACCGTTTACGTTAGAGCGTCGAGACGATCTTGACTGGGCATCTTTTGACGAATCCGTCATCGATGAATTGTTCAGCCGCGATGATGTGTCGGTGTCACCACAAGAGCGTGACGACCTGGAAACGCAATGGTCAACGCTTGCCGAGCAAGGTGAATGAGCGACGAAATCCAAAAAGCAATTTCATCCCGGGCAGAAGACCTTGGGCTCACTGCCTACGCAATCGCGAAGCAGTGTGACGGCAAGCCAAGCAAAGACGCCGTGAACCGGTACTTGCGTGGCGATTGTGCGTTGAACAGTCGATACGTTTCGGCAATCTGCAAAGTGTTGGGGCTGGAGCTTCGCGTCGCCAAAAAGCATGTCCGCTGACGTCCGGCATGACCGGGCCGCCACGCGGACGGTTGGCCTTGCGGAATCGCGTGACGGCGGTCCCGTGTCCATGCCGTTGTTATCGGGCTTCCCAGGCGGGAAAAAAGTTTCAGTTTTTTTGATTTAGGTATTGCCACAATCAAGTCGATAGGTATGATTGGGGCATGACAAGCAACGAGCGAGTCAATCAAGTCGAACATCTGACGAGGAAAAACGACAATGGACAATCCAGTGATCACAAGTAACGCCAAGCAAGACGTCAAAATGAGAAGTATTGGTCCAAGCATGGTGTTTACGACGCGAGAGCAAGCTGAGACGAGTCGCATCTACGCAACATGGAGATGTTGGGCCAGTCAGCTTGGAATTAAGACTGAGATCCAGCAGCGAGTGTACTACAACTTACCTGACGATCAGGTCTTGGATTCGATGGACAGCGAGCCGACCATGTCGCGGATCTTTTACGATCTGTACGCAGCTCTTCCTGACGATGCCGACTTACCCGATTGTCACGCGATGGAGTGTGCGTCTCAGTCACTGCTCGGGCTCTCGCCAGAGCAGGCCGTCGCCAAGGCGTTGGCTGAGACAGAGGCAATGCGCACAACTCGAGCTGACAAACGCGCAGCCAAGCAATCGCGAGCTGAGCAGCTACTGGCAGATGTGCGAGGCATTATCACTCGTGAGGGGCGAGTGATG
>JBCCJB010000464.1:0-3197 GCA_039028015.1 Planctomycetota bacterium | reverse complement strand
CCTGCATGCGGTCTCTATCTGCACCGGATCCAAACGTGATCGTATAGATTTGCATGCCTTCGGCTGCCAGCTCGACAGCAACGGTGCTAGGTTCAACACCTCGGTTGTGCCTTCCATCGGTCATGACGATGAGCGTCCGTTCGACAAATTGCTCGCCCCGACCATTGTTCATGACATTCGCACCGGCCTGCATGCCACGCGAGATACTCGTAAACCCACCGACATTCAGTGAATCAACGCCGCGAGTGATCTCGGACATATCTTCCGTCATCTGCACGTCTTCACTGGCTTGGCTGCTATACGACGCCAACCCGACGTGCTCATCAACAGGTGTTTGATTCAATGTCTCGGTGAAGATATCGATCGCGTTGCTGAGATCCTGAAACTTTTGACCTCGCATGGAGCCGCTCCGGTCGACGACCAACACAACGTCACGTTCGATGTACGTCGCTGCAGCGAGTGATTGAGGCTCAAAGAACTCCACGCCAAACAGGTTGCCAAAGAACAGAGGGACGGGACCCGATGGCGAACCGACCGTGCGACGTCCATTGACCATCACACTATTGTTGGGGGTATCGCCGGGATTGAATTGAAACTTGCAGGACCGCAGTTCAACGCTTCGTCCGAAATCAAAATCGTTCGCGTCAAGTAGCAGTGGATCACCGTTGACGAGATTCGCGGCCGCGATCTGTTGACCTCTCAGGATCGCTTGGCTGCGGCTTTGTGTTTCCGCCAGTGTGGCGGCCGCGGCCTTGGAAGCTGCGTCGGTTGCCGTACGAAGCTCCGTTCGGGCGAGATGCATTTGCGCGATGTCGACAGAAAATGCGACAGCCAACATGAATCCGATCATCATGATCGCGATCAACACCAACATGGCACCACGGCGATTTCGCTGGCGACCAATGGTTAACCTGCGGCCGGCAAAGCCCAACGTTTGCTGGACGCTGAATGCCTGGCAGTGAACTGAATTGTTGGAAGATTTTGCTTGGCTTTTCATTCTTTCACCATCACCACTCGAGCCGTCAAGATTCGGTTGGTTACGAACTGACCGGCCAATGGACTATTGGTTGATGTGGGAGCGACCACCTCAATGACGATCTCATCGCCACGTTCTGCCTCGGAAGCGTCGCCATTTGGAAAGCGAATTTCAAAATCCTGAACGCTGCGAGAGGTCAGGATATCGCCGGCACGCTGAGCTCCTTCAGCGTTGCTGGAGCCGACGCGAATGCTCTCGCGAATCCCTTCATATGCCGCAACATTGAGAGACTGTTTGAGAAAGATGAAACTGGATGCCTCGATGGCTCCGAAGACCAGCAGAATAATGACCGGCAGACAGACGGCCATTTCGACTGCTGCGACGCCCTTCCGACGACGCCCTCTGTTTCCGCGTTTGCGCCCAGATGCTTGACTCACGTTCGGCTTAATCACGCGTCGCCTCGCTCTTCATCCGAGACGCGTTCCGCGACAGCTTCCGCGTTTTCGTCGTGCGTACTTCGCAAAATGACTTTGTTAAAGTTCTCTGCAATCTCTTGCCAGAAGTCATTGTTGCGGAACTGCAGTGGGCTGACGGCGCGGCCGGCCGATGCGTCAGACAATGCGGAGCGAAGACGAAGGATCGGGCCAGCAAATCGGTTGGTGAGCTTCAACGTGTCCCAGACAAACGCGGGAATCAATGCCATCGTAATAATGAAGAACGGCATAAACCGTCGCATCGTATCACCAAACGTTTGACCCCAGTCGGCATCCGGCTGTTCGAATAGCCGGATCCAGATCATCAATGCGATGGCGTTGCAAACGAAAAAAACCGACCAGTGGATTGCGATCTTCCGAATAATGCCAATCTGGACCTCGGGGTCCACGAGGCGTCGGCGGCGACGAACAGTGCTGGGCATGCTTAGCTCGATCAGTATGTGTTTTGTAGAGGGATTTTTCGGTCCCAATACGAACGTACGCTACAGATCGACGACACGCGGAACGGAGGCGTTTTTCAAGCCCACGACGTTGATTGACTCTCTCAAGCAGGCAACTAATCGACACGACCGTCATGACAGTTTGGAACGAGCGGATGTGAGATTCCAGATTGGGGTTGGCGGTTCCGGCTCGATTCGGGGATAGCGGTTCGGGGTTAGCCGTTTGGCGTTCCGTTGCAGCCGATTGGTGGGCAACCTTGCCGGTGAGTAACAGTGCGGTCGATTCGGTCCTCTGCACAAAAAGGTAACAACGAACATGGACGATCCGATCGTCATCATCGGCGGCAGTCACGGAATTGGTTTTGAGTTGGTGAAGCGACTGGCAGCTCGCGGAGCCCAGATCCTCAATGTCTCGCGGACATTGGGGGATTTGGAGGCGTCGGGGTTGCTTGATCAATCGGTGCAACACTTTGAAGCCGATGTCGTCACTTCAGATTTTCCGATTAATCCGCTTCCGGAGAAAATCGGCGGGTTTGTTTATTGCCCTGGCTCCATCCGTCTCGGCCCGGTCAATTCCGTGAAGGCAGATCGGATGCGAGAAGAATTTGAACTGAACGTCGTCGCGGCGACAAACTACTTTCAGGCTTGCCTACCCGCATTAAAGGCTTCCGGCCACGGAAGCGCCGTCTTCTATTCGACGGTGGCCGTTAATCATGGCATCACGATGCACAGCTATGTGGCTGCCGCGAAGGGTGCATTGCAGGCGCTCGCGAAAACCTGGGCCGCTGAATTGGCGCCGACTGTGCGTGTGAATTGTGTCGCCCCCGCGCTGACCGACACACCGCTTGCGAAGGCGTTTCTTTCGAGTGATGCGAAACGACAGGCGATGTCTGAGAAATACCCACTGGGTCGGGTCGGAAGCGCCGCCGATATCGCGGCAATGACCGAATTCCTGCTCTCATCCGAATCGGGTTGGATCACCGGCCAAACCCTGGGCGTCGATGGTGGCATGTCGGGAATCGTTCGAGTTTGATTCTTGCGTGTTTGCAGCCCCCTTCGTCTCAGCGCACGAACCGAGCCATCTCAACGCGCTGTTTGGGCCGGCTCAACGTGAAGGCGAGGCAAACCCAACCAGTGACGCGTGCAGACTGGTTGCTGGAGTGGCCGTGACGACGAATCAATGAAACGTCCGATGATGGAAGACACGAACGCATAGAGGCACGTTATGCTGAGGAGTCACTCAACCTCCTAAGCTTCATCCTCTTCTGTTTCAAGGCTTTCTCTGAT
>JBCCJB010000463.1:0-3210 GCA_039028015.1 Planctomycetota bacterium | reverse complement strand
GGTCAGTCGGTGGTCGTTTTTTCTTTGGAGTAGCGTGCCAGATGAAGAGCTATTGCGGCTGGCTGATCGAAATGAGCTGCAAAAAAGGGATCAACGTCAGCGGCAGATCAAACGCATGCTGGCCGATCCCAAGTCGCAATCGCTAGCCGACCATTTTGCAAAGCAATGGTTCGGCTTGGGCGGGTTGGATAACCGTCCGACCGATCTCCCAGCTGAGGTCATGCAGCAAGAGACGACTGCGTTGTTCCGACATGTGTTGACGAACAATCTGCCCGTCGCGGAATTGTTAACGGCAGATTACACCTTCGTTAACGAATCGCTGGCCTCGTTTTATCAGCTGGATGGCTCCTTTGATGATTCGTTCCGAAAGGTTTCGCTCGGATCGGAGGGTCGACGTGGTGTGCTTGGTCACGCCAGTGTCTTGACCCTGACCAGCTATCCCAATCGCAATTCACCGGTTTTGCGCGGCAAGTGGATTTTGGAAAACCTGCTCGGCACACCGCCACCCGAGGCACCTCCGGGCGTTCCAGGACTTGAGGAATCTCAGGTTGCCGCACCCGATGCGACGTTACGAGAACAACTCGAATTGCACCGGGCCGATCCGGGGTGTGCGAGTTGTCACCGGGTCATGGACGCACTCGGGTTTGGACTGCAGGCATTTGATCATAATGGCCGCTTGCGTCCCGATGATCATCCCGCGGTGGCCGATGCTTGGGGCGAGATCCCCGGCGGTCGAAAATTCTCTGGTGCAATGGAATTGTCAGCCATGATCGCGGAGACGGAACGGCGTCAATTCGCTGAAACGGCCGTTCGGCGTTTAATGGCATTTGCTCTGGGACGCGAATTGCGTCCCGCAGATCGATGTTTTGTTGAATCGATTTTGGATCGGACTGAAACGGATGACTATCGGCTCGCTGATTTGATCCACGCAATCATTGAGAGCCCTCCCATGACTCATTTCACGGTTGAGAACGATGGTTGAGACACAAACAACAGCTCATGGCCTCTCGCGTCGGCACCTGCTTCGGGGCGCTGGATTCACGATGGGATTGCCATTGTTGGAGGCGATGACGCCGGCCGGCAAAAGTGCTTACGCCGACGCTCCGGCGATTTCCGGAGGTGCGGTTGCCTCACCGACGCGGATGGCGTGCCTTTTTGTTCCCAATGGCGTGATTCAAGAGAACTGGATTCCAAAGGCGACGGAGGCGATTGGCGATCCGGAGAAAACCGGAAAAGACAGCACTCTGTCAGACGGCCAGTGGCAACTGAGTCCCTCTTTGCAACCGCTGGCGAGCCTGAAATCGAAGGTTAATGTGCTTTCCGGTTTGGCGCTTGATAACGGCCGCGCCCATAAGGACGGGGCAGGCGATCATGCTCGCGGCGGTTCCACTTTTTTGACTGCGGCCAGGCCCGTCAAAACCAGCAGCAACATTCGCTTGGGCACGTCCGTTGATCAAATTGCGGCCTCGCAGCTAAAAGACCAGACTCGCTTGCCCTCGATTGAATTAGGACTGGAAACAAGCCGCAATGCGGGTAGCTGCGATTCTGGTTACAGCTGTGCTTACTCGTCGAATATCTCGTGGCGAAACGAGCGGCAGCCGATGCCAAAGGAAACCATCCCGCGTGCGGCGTTCGAACGCATGTTCGGCTCTGGCGACGCCGCGTCGATGCAAAAACAACGTCAGCGCCGCCAAAGCATTCTGGATGTCGTCGCGGCGGATGCACGTCGAATCATGCGAGACCTTGGTCAGACGGACCGGCGTAAGTTGGACGAGTACTTTTCCAGTGTTCGTGAAATTGAACAACGCATCGAACGGACGGAGGCGGCGGATGCTCAAGCGATGCCCGATCTGGACGTGCCATTCGGACGGATTGATACCTTTGCTGAGCATGCTGAATTGATGTTCGACCTGATGGTCGTGGGTTTTCAGACGGACACGACGCGTGTTGCGACGTTGATGCTCGATAACGCGGGTGGCAATCGTGTCTATCGCGAAATCGGTGTGCGTGGCGCCCATCACGGGTTGTCTCATCACCGAGATAAAGATGAGTCGGTCGACCAACTGAAGAAAGTGGACCGATATTTGGTTGAGAAGCTGGCCATGTTTCTTCAAAAACTGGAAGCCACCGACATGGGAGGTGTGTCACTGTTGGATCAGTCGATGGTGCTTTACGGAAGCGGCATCGGTGATGGCAATCGGCACACGCATGACAATCTGCCGATCGTTCTGGCGGGCAGTGCCAACGGTAGCATTCCAACGGGTCGGTGGATTCGTTACGCAGAAGAGCAACCCATGGCAAATCTGTTTTTGACCATGCTAGATGCCATGGGTACGCCTGCGGAATCCATTGGTGATAGCACCGGACGATTACCGCGTGTCGCGACCAGCTAACTGTTCGAATTCGACGCGGTGGTCAGGCGGACGTTGCGCCGTTTGGATTCGAGGTTAACGCAATCATCTCGGCAATCGTTTGGCGTAAACGGGGTGTGCCGCCGAACTGAAACCCGAGGTCTCGCAGCTTCTGCGATGTGATCGGGTGATGGTCCGCCTTGCGTTGCCCGGTGGTATCCACGGTTCGACTCAGATATTCACCTACGATCTCCACGATCTCAGCGTGCGTGACCATTGCATCGCAGCAATGATACGTTTCGCCCGAGATGGTTTCAGACGTCATCAACAGGTGTTCGATGGCACGAGCCACGTCCAAAACGTGAACGACTTTGCCGCCACCAGAGATGTCTACGGTTTCGCCCGCGGCCGCAGCCTTGACCACGCCAAAGAAACGCGAATCTTTCGCAATCGGTTCGACGCCGTAAATTGAAACGGGACGCAAATTGGCGATGTCGAGTTGACCGGCTAGCCCGTATGACGTTGCCATCGTTTCAGTGGCACATTTCACGGCGCCATAGAGTGACCGCGGCGTCAGCGGATGGGTCTCGTCCAGCGGTCGATCTTGGTAGACGTGTTCATGAACGGCTCCCGAAGAAACGTTGATCATTCGCTTGACCCCTTGATCAATCGCTTGTTCGATTAGTGCAAGCGTGCCAAACACGTTCGTGCGGTAGTATTCAATCGGGTCCGCCGGCGATGCCATAAAGCTCGCGTCGTCACGCGCCAGCGCAAGGTGAACCACTGCATCAACGCCGTCCAGCAAGGGCGCGATTGACGCATGATTGGCTAGATTCCCCTGAAACCAAATCAAATCATC
>JBCCJB010000462.1:0-3242 GCA_039028015.1 Planctomycetota bacterium | reverse complement strand
GTGTTGAGTCCATTGTCGGATTGAATGACGACGATTTACGTCGACAAGGCGTTGGCGAGAGCGACCTAGCGGATCCGGATTACCTGAAGGTGGGTGCTCCGCTGCAAGGTCACGATGAATTTGACGCCGCCTTCTTTGGTTTAAGCCCTCGAGAGGCGGAGTTGCTTGATCCACAGCACCGATTGTTTTTGGAGGTCGCTTGGCAAGCGATCGAAACGGCGGGTTATGACGCGTTACGCATTGACAAGCCGGTTGGCGTGTACGGCGGTGCGGGTATGAACGGCTATCTGTTGAATCTTTATGGCAATGCAAAGACTCGATCGACTGCCAATCCGTATGAGCTATACGTTGGAAACGATAAAGACTTTCTCGCGTCAAGAGTTTCCTACAAGCTTGATCTTCGCGGTCCGAGCCTAACCATCCAAACCGCCTGTTCGTCTTCCTTGGCCGCTGTTCACGTTGCGGTTGGCGGCTTGCTAAGCGGTGAATGCGACATGGCGTTGGCCGGTGGTGTGGCGATTACGAAACAGCTTGGCTATCGAGTCCAACAGGGCAATATCTATTCCAGCGATGGTCACTGCCGCGCGTTTGATGCTGATGCGAGCGGCACGGTGGGCGGCAATGGCGTGGGTGTTGTCGTTCTGAAACGGCTGAGTGACGCGATCGAGGATGGTGATTCGATTGATGCGATCATCCGAGGTTCGGCGATGACCAATGACGGTGCCGACAAAGTCAGCTACACGGCTCCGCGAGTCGAAAGTCAATCGGCCGCCATTCGAAACGCGTTGGTGATGGCCGAAGTTTCCGCCGATTCGATCTCTTCCATTGAGGCACACGGCACCGGCACCAAAATGGGTGATCCAATCGAGCTAGCTGCTCTGTCGCAAGCGTTTGCACCTGATACGGAACGTCAGCAGTACTGTGCGATTGGATCAGTCAAGACCAACATTGGTCACCTGGATGCCGCTGCGGGTATCGCTGGATTCATCAAGACGGTGCTTTCACTGAAGCATCAGAAGATTCCGGCCAGTCTTCATTTCAAGAAAGCCAATCCCGAAATCGATTTCGCCGCGTCGCCATTTTATGTCAATACGGAATCATCTTCGTGGCGTTCAAGAGTCGCAATGCCGCGTCGTGCAGGGGTGAGCTCATTCGGGATCGGTGGGACGAATGTGCATGTGATTTTGGAAGAGTTCCTTGATGTTCAGCCCGGTGTTCAATCGAAGGGACCGCGAAATCCAATGTCCAATGATGTTGCCAGCAGCGATGTCAATAGCGAGCCGCCCCACATCGCTCTTCCGATTTCAGCACGAACCGAAACGGCACTCGTGTCTCAAGTCGCTCAATTGGTGTCCTATTTGGGTGATCACGGGCACATGCCGCTTGCGGACATCGCATTCACACTTCAAGAAGGTCGGCGTGAATTTGAGTACCGAACCTGTGTCGTTGCCAACTCACATGCAGGCGCGATTGAGCAACTCGAAAATTCGAACAATCAGAAGGCAACCGATCATCCATCGATCATTTATGTGCTTCCTGACGATGGGCTGGACCATATCAAATTCGTGCAAGTGTTTGATGGTGACCCGGTCTTTCATGCCGCACGCCAGGAATGTCAAGCGAGCATCCGTCGGCATCGCGTCGACTCCACATCGTTTGATGATCAAAAGCGGCTTGCAAGGTTTGCCACACAGTATGCCCTGGCTGCATGGTTCCGCTCGGTTGGGATCACGCCCGCAGCCATCATCGGAACGGGTTTAGCTGAGCTGAGTGCAGGTTGCATGGCTGGCATTTTTTCCGCTGACGACGCCGTTCGTTTGATCCTCTCGCAAAAAGCGTCGGCCGATGCTGCAACGTTCGATGCCTTAACGATTGCGTTTCAGACGCCACAATCGTCTATTGTGTCGGGAGATACAGGAAATTGGATTACGGCAGAACAAGTAAGTTCGCCGGGGTACTGGCAAACGCGCAATCAAGCGAGTTTGGATCTGGCGAAAACGACTGAGATGCTCAGCCAGTTGCCGCGTCAAGTCTTGATCGATTTTTCGATTTCCAGTTCGATCAGTCAGCACGTCGTGGGTGAAGTCGTATCAATCAACACATCGCATACTGCCGAGTTGCTGGCGAAACTCTGGTGTTTGGGCGTTCCGGTTGATTGGTCGGCGACTCGCGCATCGGGCCAACGTCCTCGGCGGATCGCACTGCCGACCTATCCGTTCCAGAGGCAGCGATACTGGATTGATGCTGACACGCTTGATCCACGATCGACTGCGATCGGTGCTAAACCAAATCCGTCGGCGGCCGAAAAATCTACAGAGGATTTTTCGATCTACGGCCCGACATGGCAGCGTGCTCGGTTGCGGCAACCAAAAAAACGTCCGACTGATAGAGAGTGCGTGTTGGTGCTTCTCGATCGAGATGGAATCGCAAGGAAAGTTGCGGACAAACTGGAAGCGAAAGGACACGACGTTTACCGGATTGCACATTCGGACAAATTCGAATCGACCGGTTTTCGACAGTTCAAGGTTGACGCGCGAGATCCAAACTGCGTGAAAGCGTTTTTCGAAGAGTTGGCGGATCGCGATGCAACACCCACTCAGGTGCTCGCTGGTTGCAATCTAGATGATGGCCAAGGCTTTCCCGAAACTTCGTTGAAGTTACAGACCTGGATGCAGATTCTGGCTGATCAGAGTTCTCCAGTGCAACTTTTTGTCCTAAGCGCGGACTCGCACGACGTCGTTGGCACCGAGCCTCTTAATCCAAACGCGGCCTCAACTTATGGGTTGTCGTTGGTTGGGTCTCAGGAATACCCGAAGCTGTCGAGCCATGTCATCGACATCACTCGGCAAGATCCGTTCGACAGCCGATTGGCCAAATCGATTGCCGACGAGATGTTGGCCGACCATTCACGATCGATAGTGGCGATCAGAAGCGGCATCCGCTGGCAGCTTGGGTACACGCCAAGCCCGCCCACCGCGACAGAAATGATTCCATCAGGTTGCCATTTGATCGTTGGCGACTTTCATCAGTCGTCCATCGGTCAGGCGTGGGCCAATGCCTTGGTCAAGTTCGATGACGTTGATCTGTTCGTCCTAAACACGGGTGCGATTTCGCAGCAGAAAGATGACGGGTCTTCGTTGAACATCCGATCATGTGGCATCGAAGAGCTTTCCGAGCGACTCGCTGAAATCGAGGAGGAGAGTGGATCCAGTGTCGGAGTTTATCTTTGCAGTCCAACGACG
>JBCCJB010000461.1:0-3256 GCA_039028015.1 Planctomycetota bacterium | reverse complement strand
TTCCGCGGCACCATTCCGTGCTTCGCCAAACGATGTCGAGCAGCATATTCCTTTTCGATTCGCTCGAACCGCGATTCAACTTCTGGGGGCAACACCATATGGTGCTCGAGTTGATCCCTCGGAATGATGGTTGCAAGCGGATCGCGGTGGCGTCTGCTACGTGGCAGTTCGGCTAGACTTCCAATGTCTTGTGAGGTTTCAGCGGGATCGTCGCTGCCTTCGCGACGAACGGCCGTCTCTGATTTCAAAAGTCCATCCAATTCCTCCGCAAGACGCGTATGTCCGACACGCTTCTCATCACGCACGATTTGGAACGCGATACGATCCAGATCGTCGTTGCTTCGCGCGGCGATGGCTCGGATTAGCTTGCGAAGAGTTTGGGACCTCATGGTGAACGGCTTTTGGCGTAGCTTCAAATGCGATTGAAATGACCACTGTAACTTGTGTGGATACCGGAAAGACGCCGGCTACAGCAATAAAAGCAGGGCAAGTTGGGTAGAAGTCCTGCAACGAATGAACCGCAGGCAACCAAAAAATACCGGCCGTTGGTAGAAGCTCTGCTCAAACTACATTTTATTCGATGAACGAACCGCTTGGGTACTCGGCCGGTGCATAGTCGGTGCGATTGCCATCCGATAACTGTTTTCTCAGCCTTTCGTTGTTTCGCCCAATCGGGAGCGATGGGGATTTGATGAGTGCTTTATACATCGTTGGCGAGGACCGCGACGGTCGCGAGCAGGAGGCGGTGGGATCAGTGAGGCTTCGCTGGGGCCAGACGCAAGCTTTGGGATCTCGTTCCACGCGCTTCGGTGGGCAACGCCGGAGCAGTGCATTGTCGACAGCGAGGCGAAGACACCGACGCGAGTTACGCTGACCGCTGACTCATGTGGTTGCATCGACCGAGGGCAGATTTGAAATCGGTTTGCTTGATTTGGTGACGCGGACGACGTGCTCTTCAGTTTTCGTGAGACTGGTTTGGACTCATGTGCTGGCAATCCTTTTGAGTGTCACGTGTTGATGTTGCGCAAGCTTGAAATTGGATTTGGTGATGCAGGTGATGGCTAGTTTTCCTGGGCCCCCGCCACTGTGTTGTGTTTGGCCTTCGGAGTTTTTTAAATGGGATTTGATTCGCTTTTCCATGCGGATAAGTGGGTTGTTGCCCTGTGGCCTGTCAACATGTCGTCGTAGGGGATGGAAACGCCTTATCGATTGAAACTGCGGAGGACGCGGCCGCGGGGTTTTGGGTCGACTGTTAGCAAGGGCTGACGTGGTAGGGATCGCAGGAAACGGCGGCCGTAGGGTTTGGATCGGATTCGTGGATCCAAGATGACCACCATGCCGGAATCGCCACGGGTTCGAATCAATCGCCCAAACCCCTGGCGAAACTTGATGATTGCCTCGGGTAGTTGGTAGTCCGAAAAGGGATTGCCGCCGGCTGCTCGAATCGCGTCAAGCTTCGCTTCCAGCAACGGGTGATCCGGGACCGCGAACGGCAACTTGGTGATGATGACGTTGGTTAACGCGTCACCGGGAACGTCAACGCCTTGCCAAAAGCTGTCGGTGCCCATCAACACGCCACGTGGATTGCGGCGAAATGATTCGAGCAATTGCGTGCGATCGCGATGCTCGGCTTGACTGTAAAGCTGAAGCTCGCGGTCGATCAGCCATGGCGTCAACGCTTGGGCACACTGCTGCAGCAGTGAAAAGCTGGTGAACAAGACGAACGCGTGCCCGTCGGAATAGTCCAAGAACCGTTTGAGCTGCCCGGGCAGTTTGGCTTCGAACTGCTGTCGATCCGTCGACGGGTCGGGTAGGCCGTCGACGACCACCAGTTGAGACTGCTCGGCGTAGTCAAACGGGCTGCCGACCTGCAAGGTGCGGCCACCGGTCAAGCCAATCCGTCCGCGAAAGAACGCGAACTTGTCATCGTCACCGTTTCCGATCGTGGCACTGGTCAGGATGACCGATCCAATGTCATCGTTCTGAAAGAGTTCCTCCCTTAGTGTGTCACCGATATCGATCGGCGAAGCGGCAAGCGTGACGCGGTCCATGCCGCGGCGGCTGCCGGTTACCTCAACCCAGTAGACCGATGGGTCATCAAGTGATTGATCCAGCCATTGTCGCAAACCGCCGGCAAGCGCGAGAGCGCGATCGTGGGCCGATTGGAAATCCTGTTGGTCCGACTCGTTTGTTTGAGCATCAGCATGCCGCCGCAGCTTGCCCGCGAGTTCCTCCAGAGGCTCACTGAGCGGATTGTCGACCAGATTGGGCTCGTAAACGCGACCGTTGCCACCCTTTGACTTGTCTTTCCAGTCCAAGATGCCCGCAAATAATTCGCTGGCGGCAAAGCGGCATCGCAGCACCAGTTTTTGCAGTCCCTGCAAATCGTGTGCAACCAACAACCCCTTGTTGGCACGATCGTTGTATAGACGATCCAGCATGAAATCGAACTGACCGCTGGTGAGTTTCAAACCCATGTGATCGGCCGCGACCGACTCGGTCGTGTGACACTCATCCAATATCAACGCGTCATAATCAGGCAGCAACGAAAAACCTTGGCGACGCATTGCCAGGTCGGTGAACAGCAATGCGTGATTGACGATCAGCACCTGCGCGTGCTCGGCTCGCCGCCGTGCGCGAAAGTAATGACACTGTTTGAACGTGGGGCATCGTTTGCGAAGGCAATTACCGGTGTCGCTTCGAACCTCATCCCAAACCGCGGTGTCGGGCACGAGTGGCAGTGTGGCTTTTGATCCGTCGTGGGTGGTGTTCGCCCATGTGTTGATCTGATTGAGCTGCGACGTTTGGATATCGTTGGTCATCAACGAGACCGATTGCGACATCGCTCGATCGAGTCGGCGCAGCGAGATGTAATTGCCACGACCCTTGACCAAGACAGCGGAGAACTCGCGCGGGATCACGCTGTTGAGCAGTGGCAGATCCTTTCCGATCAGTTGTTCTTGAAGGCTGATGGTGTGGGTTGAGATGACCACACGTCGGCGACTTGATTTTGACGCTTGCCCAGGTGCATCAGATTGTTTTGTTGAGCCCTTTTCCTGTGATCTCGATCGCACGATGTCCAGTGCTTCGTCGTCGGACTCTTCAGTGATTTGATCGTCGCCATCTTCGATTTGATCCGCGGTGGCGTGCAGAATCGCAGGCACCAAATACGCGAAACTCTTGCCTGTCCCAGTGCCTGCCTCGACAACCAAATGCTCTTGATCGGACAGAGCCTTGGCGACCGCGTCCGCCATCG
>JBCCJB010000460.1:0-3274 GCA_039028015.1 Planctomycetota bacterium | reverse complement strand
TTTGAACAGCAGGCACGCGAGTTCCAAGGATCCGGTTCACTGGACGATCATGAACCGGAGGAATCGTTGTGGCAGTGAGGCTACAGTCCCAAGGCAATGATCGGGTCGTGGATTCTGCTTGGCCTAGTGAGCATCGCCTTGCTGATTCTGCCCATCCTGATCGAAGGTTTGACCTTTGGTATCGCTCTGATTGTGGTACTGGTGCTGTGGGTGCTTGTGGGAGGCAACTACGCTCGCTGGCGTTTGGGTTACCACTACGAATTAACCAGCCAGCGATTCATTCACAAGAGTGGCATCATCACACGGCGAACCGACCGCATTGAAGTGATCGACATTGACGACGTGAGCTACGAGCAGGGACCGATCCAACGCATTTTTGGTGTCGGCAGTGTTCACATCACCAGCTCAGATCGAAGCGACCCGGAATTGCACCTCAACGGCATCGCGAAGGTCAGCGAGGTATCGGGACTGATCGATGATGTTCGACGAGCTGAACGGCGGCGACGTAGTCTCCACATCGAGTCGATTTGATGGCGACGTGGCACGTCAAGCAAAACGAATCCGAATTAGGTCCGCTGAAGCCGAGCGAGCTGCTCGACCTTGTTCGCAACGGATCTGTTGTTGCTGAAACCATGCTGCGAAAAGACGATTCGGCGTGGTTTCCCGCGTCGGATGTTGGCGGCCTATTTGAAGCCGCGCGACGACCGACGATCGAGCATTTTTGCCCCGACTGTGGTGCGCCCGTCAGTCAACCGCCGACCCACTGCCCACGATGCATCAAAGACTTATCGAAGACCCGAACGCGAATTGTGGAGCACAATCTCGCCGTCGATGGCAACACCCAACCCGCATCCTCAAAAGGACCCGGCGAGTCTGCCAAGCGTTGGCTCCATCGACGTCTGGGAAGATCGCAATAGGTTTGCCTGGTTATCCAACGCAACCTCGAACGCGACAACGTCATTAAAATCTGAGTCGTCGCGTTACGATCAGAACTTGAGCTCTGCACCCACCGTGAATCCGATGAACAGTATTTCATCTCGGTTGTTGATGCCGCTGCCAAAGGCCGGGCTGATTTCACTGGAGAACTGCTGCGTGGCATTTGCGATCTCGGTCATATACCAAAGCTCAGTTCCAGCCCGGACGGTCAGCATCTCTCCCAAAGCAAACCGGACGCCGCTGCCGAGCTCAATCATGCCAGCGAGGTCCTCTTCATTGGCGGCCTGTTCGATGATCGTGGCGTTGTTATTGACCAAGAAGAGTTCTTTCTCGGCAAGGTTTAAGAACACACCCGCACGGCCACGGAAGTAAGTTGAGCAATAGCGACTGGTCGGGTTAAAGACATCCAGCCCCACTTGTGCCCCAACCATGCGGTTGAGTGTGTTGCTAGATAAGAACCCGGTAACGCCTTCATTCTCCGATCCAAACTGGAAGTCATCTTCGTAGTTGATGAATCGACCGCCGATCAAGAACTTAGCAACGTCCCAAGCGATCATGGTGCGACTGACTTCGGCCGACCAAAATTCAGCTTCGCGTCGTTGATTGTGGAAGTCAGCGTTGGTCACTGCTGGTGGATTGAGTGGGTCCGTATCCAATCCAAATGCCTCCAGTGTCACGATCGCTGGCAACGACCCATCCAGGACGGTCAAACGCGGGTTGAGCCCATCGTTGATCGCCAAGCTACGACTGGTCTCCCACTGAAACAGTCCAGTGAACGAAGCTTCGATGCCGTTGATGCAATCCGGAACTTGACCAACGGTGACTCGCAAGGCAGGCTCGAAGTCGGGTTCGTCGAGGCGATATTGCGCTGAGAGCGTTCGCTCGTCGAAGTCTTCCACTCGCATGTAAAGAGCTTCGATGATGCCGTAGCAATACGGAATGCATTTGGGGCATTCACCACACATCCCCGAGGTGAATCCATCGGATGTCACACCCGAATAGCGACCATATGCAACTTGCTCGATGTCCGAGGCACCCACTTGCGATAACGTGTCAGCGGGTGCAAGGCCTCCATTTGCCAGCGCTGACGCCAAGGGCAATTCCGGAGCGGCGACGTCGGTCTTCGCCTCGTCGCCCGACGCAAAATTGAGTAGGCCAGCCGACTGCGACGCCGGCACCACGGTGTACGTCGCACCATTGTGTGTCAAACTCGAAGTTTGACCAAAGGCGTGATCGTTGCTAGCGAAACACCATCCCGCCGCACAGAATCCGGCGGCGGTCGCCGCGACGTTGCTCATTCGGGCCAAGTGACGCAGCGCGTCAGTGAGGCGAGCAGTCCAGGTTATCTTCATGGGTCGAACCTCGGCAACGATGGATTCAGTCACAACGACTGACATTAAGTTTGGATTGGGAAGTTTGGGTCTGACAAAAGACCATCAACGGATTTGAATTTGATCATCAACACGGACGAGCCGCGCTTTTCGAATCATGCGAATGATTTCACTGGCTTCGTCATTACCATCACATGAACCGGAGACCACCAGTCGGTCGCGGACGGTCTGCATGCGAATTTGCGACGTCGGGTAACGCTGCTTGATCAAGCGTTTCAGGGCATCTTCGCCGTTGTCGATGACGTTGAGCTTTTCCTCAGCCGAAATCACGCGGCACTGAAATACCTTCTTGGTTGGAACCGAATCAGCTGACTCGGTCATTTCAATTTCAATGTTGGTTTTGCCCTCGCCACAACCAAGGATTCGCAGGTGGCGTGCTTGCACGGCGACAACGCGGCAAACCGATGAATCACCAATTCGCACTCGTGAGATTGTCGCTGGTAAAGTCATTGAGGTGACTTGCGTGACACGAAACTCAAACCTTGCGTCATCAGGCACAGTTGCGGTCACGAATGCGGGCAACTCTTCAGCAACAACTTCAGGTCCACGTTCGGCATCACGTTCATCGAGCTCCGCCTGGGCATCTTCGACGCGACGCAGCATGGCCGTTGCAGCCTGGACAGGGATCGAGCTGGACGCGTTGATTGGCGAAGATGCCAAGCGTCCCGTTGCTTTTGCCTGATAAGCTCGCATCGGCGGAGGAGCCACTTTGACGACCGCATGCGGATCCGCAAACCGATTGCGTTTTACCTTGACATCGCCTTCGTCCACCGGAGTAGCACGAAAGTACTGTGGCGCGACATCCGCGATGGACTCTTGGTTCGCTTCCAGTTCGACCGACTGAGTTGCCTCACCCACGTTCCCATCGGCAACCGTCATTGGACTTGGCAACGCGGGTAGACCCGCAGGGTCGATGGGTTCAAGTTCAGCTCCGGCAGCTGGTGGCG
>JBCCJB010000459.1:0-3302 GCA_039028015.1 Planctomycetota bacterium | reverse complement strand
TTGCGACTGAAATCATTGATTCACCCCAATTCAGGTGAGGGGAAATGGCGACGACTGACGAAAACGCCGACGCAAAAAGGGGAATGGGTATCGGAAGAGCGTCAGCCTGGGCACACATCACTTGTTAGATCAAGAGCGTTCTGCAAGTGCTGCGTGAGCTGACGTCATTGCCGATCGGCGAAAGCGGGTCGATCGAAAGCGAACGAGTCATCGAAAAGACTGCCGCGAACATCTCCCGGACCGAAAGCGTGCCAGGCTTCCACCTGACGAGTTAAATGATATTCGACGACCCCGAAATGTCAAAGTGTCAAAGCTTTGGTACCGGCCGCTTTTCGGCCCGGGACAGCATCCGCTTTTCGTCATTTCGAGGCATGTTGTTGTCATTGTTGTTATTGCGTTGGCGTGGCTGGGGTGGAGGCGTGTAAGTTTCGGTCCACTTCCAACCAATCGGAACGTCGAGCTCCTTTTGAGCCAATAACGCCCACGGCGTGCCCGGGTGGTCATCGACAACGCCTTGCAGAAACTCTCGCGCCGTGTCGGCTTCGCGTTGCCATTTGCTACCAACGGTAACGGCGTCGCTCGGCTGAAGCACCCAAGTGTTATTCTTCTCGTTCTCAAAAGGCATCCCACGTTTCGCCTGCGCCAGAATTGCGTTGTAGGTCTCTGTACGAACTTTTTGTGCAAGAACGCGGCCGTACGCCAAATCAAAACCAGCTAGCCATCGCGGACTTGTTTCGGTATCGCGTCCAGCCAAACCCTGCTCGAGCTTCGCAGCCAACATCGCCAACATCGGTTCAAGTCGAGCCGCATCTTGCTGTTGGGCATTGGTCAATGCCGCCGCCAGACTGGCTTCATCTCGCTTCAGAAAACGCGTCTGTGGTGCTTGGATGCCTGACACACCATTGACCATGGCGGCATCGACGAGCGCCCGACGTAGTGGACTCTGTTTGACCGCTTCGAGGTAATCCTCTGGCTTCAGATAATCGGGGCGATAACGCACCATCGCCGTGGGATCGAAGAAGTACCGCATGTCGGCTGAGTACGCATCAATCTCGCCGCGACGCACTTCACGGCTGACATTCCGATTGGGGTGAACGGCGAAGAATTGGCCGCCCGTTTCATAACACAACCGAGTTAAACCATAGGGTCCAAAACCGCTGTCGATGATCGGCTCCGCCTCAAAATCTCCGGTGAAACTCAATTGCACCCGCTCCGGCAGCAGTGTTTCCGGACCAGCGTCCACCTCGGCCCACTGCGGTGATTGATCATATTTCGGATCGGGGTCGACGTACTTGACCAACGTGTGCTCGCGGCCGAACGGTGCGGGAGTACCGATCACATAGACTGGAATGCCCCAATCGCGACACGATTTGATCGCGGACTCCGTTTTGGACGCGTCATCGCCTCGCTCATCGGTCACGACCACAAACAAAACCTTGCGCTTGGGACCGCGTGGCATCACGTTGCGACGAAGCGGTCGATATTGCTGTGTCGCTAGCTCAATGGCCGAGAACACTCTTTCGACGCCGGAAGCATCAACGGGCAAACGATCGACAATGGATTTGATTTCATTGACATCATCAATTGGTTTTTCGGTGTACAGCTGCACGTCCTCGCCGAATCCAATGATCGACGTGAGCACTCGCGATGATGACTCACCGGCGTTGGAGTCCTCTGGTTCAGGCTCTTGCAAAATCCCCAGCTCGCGATAGATCCTGTCAAACCGATCACGGATGTCTTGCCGCTGCCGGCGAAGCGAACCGCTTTGATCGAATAACCAAACCACAAGCACGGGCTTTTCTTCCGCGGCCTGCATGATTTCAAAGGTGATTTGATCGACGGCCCCGGATGCTCCCGATGTGCCGACGCCAACGCGTCCTTTCTGGTCCACCAGACGATTTTGCGGTGCGACTGGCTGGCTGAACATTTTGTTGACCATGATTTGTCCCAGGTCAGTCGGCTCCAAATCGATTGGGCTGGGCAATTCGGCAATCTCGGCGAATGCCTCCGCGGAGGCTTCACTCAGATCGAGTTCGGCTAGTGCGTTGGCCCCCACGTCCGTTTCAACCTGATCGCTAACGACGAACTCACGAATCGTCTCAATCGGCTGTTCGTACTCAGGTGGACTCGACAGGATGACGACCGCTTCTTCATCGATGGGCGCTCGCAACTGCAACAGTGCCAGCGATAAGAACACGATCAAGTGAACCTGCAAGCTACCCACCATCGCGACATTCTCATCGGCGTCAAAAAAGCCTTCCGACTCGTCGATTTCCTCGGGGCTATGTCCGATTTGGCCGGCGTTAGGCTGGGTGGGCTGCCGTCGGTTCTTGATCGTGGGCAGGTAGCTTGAAATCAACCCTCCCAATCTCGTGCGAGTATCGGACCCTGTTGTTTCGGAATGGACCGGTGGATTTGCATCGATCGTTTCCAAACCGGAAGCGGCTGCTGATGCGGTGGTGATGTCGGACTGGGTTGCTGTCATCCGAATCGAACAAAACGAGTGGAGTTGATCACGGCCCGTGTCAGAATCGTGGCTGACATTGGTTCATGGACGTGCGCTGGGGGTTTCCCAAACAACGGTTTATGCGACCATTTGCACCCACATTTTAGACGAAAACCAATCTACTTTTGAGAGAGAACCCACTTTGGCAGGGCGTTTGATTGCCATCGGCGATATTCATGGGTGCCACCTGGCGCTGCAGACATTGTTGGACGCGGTGTCTCCAACGATGGATGACATCGTGGTGGCCCTGGGCGATTTTGTGGATCGAGGGCCGAACTCAAAAGACGTCATTGGTCAACTCATTGAACTGGGTCAACGAACGCAGCTCGTCGCGCTCAAGGGCAACCACGAAGAAATGATGATCGATGTCATGCGTGGCGATCAACCGCATCACGGATGGCTCAAATACGGCGGTGTGGAAACACTCGAAAGCTATGGCTTCGATGGTGATCTCAATTTCTTGCCCGAGGACCACGCTTTCTTCCTTGATTCCTTGGGCGATTATTTTGCCACCGAGGAATTCTTTTTCACGCACGCGGCCTACGATCCCCAGCTCGAGTTTGATCAACAGCCGATCGAGTTACTCCGCTGGCATTCTCTTCGCAACGGCATTCCTGACCCACATTTCAGTGGCAAAACAGCGGTCGTTGGTCATACGGCCAATCATGAAGGCGACGTGCTTGATGTCGGTCATCTGGTTTGTTTGGACACCTATTGCTATGGCGGTGGCTGGTTGACCGCCATGGACATGACCAACCAAATCATGTGGCAGGCCAACCAGGTCGGTCAGCTTCGG
>JBCCJB010000458.1:0-3304 GCA_039028015.1 Planctomycetota bacterium | reverse complement strand
GAGCTGGGGCGTGACAACCTTTTTTTGTGAGCTGATGATCACATTGTGGCTGCTTCGGTTTGAAAGCGAAAATCGCCATCAACGTAATCGATCGTGACCTGGCCGCCGTCGGAGGCTTCGTTGCGGAGCATGGCGGTGGCCAAAGGATTCTGAACTTGTTTTTGGATCACGCGTTTGAGCGGTCGTGCCCCATAGACCGGATCATAGCCAGCGGCCGCAATCGCATCGAGCGCCGCGTCCGTCACTGACAATGACAAGCCGTTGGACTGGAGTCGGATCCGTAAATCATCCAGTTGCAGGCTCACGATGCGGCGGATTTGATCCTGCTGCAGCGGATGGAACGTGACAATGTCATCGATCCGGTTGAGAAATTCCGGTAGAAACCTTGCTTTCAAGGCTTCGTGCACAGCTGATCGCATTTCATCGTCGTCGCCGCCCTCCTTGGTTACCCGCTGAATGACTTGGCTGCCGACGTTGCTGGTCATGACGATGACGGTGTTGGTGAAATCGACGGTGCGACCTTGGCCGTCGGTCAGTCGGCCATCATCAAGCACCTGCAGCAAAATGTTAAAGACATCGGGATGCGCTTTTTCCATTTCATCGAGCAGGATCACGCTGTAGGGTCGTCGCCGAACCGCTTCGGTTAGTTTGCCGCCCTCCTCGTAGCCCACGTAGCCGGGCGGGGCACCGATCATGCGTGACACGCTGTGTCGTTCCATGAACTCACTCATGTCGATGCGAACCATGGCGGCTTCATCATCAAAAAGCACCATCGCAAGCGCTTTGCACAATTCGGTCTTGCCAACACCGGTGGGACCCAAAAATAGGAATGATCCGATGGGGCGGTGCGGGTCTTGCAAACCCGAGCGGCTGCGGCGAACCGCGTCGGACACCGCTGCGACCGCTTCATCTTGACCGACCACGCGAGTGTGAAGTCGTTCTTCCATGACCAATAACTTGGCACGTTCGGTTTCCAGCATGCGTGTGACCGGTACACCAGTCCAGGAACTGACGATCTCTGCAATTTCATCGTCGGTCACTTCGTTGCGTAGCAATTGACGACGCCCCGGATCTTGACCGTCGTCTGCGTCGGAAGGGACGTTAGCTGAATCATTCTGGGATGCCTCAGCAGATTCGATTCGGACTTGCAGTTCACGCTGTCGAGACTGCACCGTCATCATTTCACGATAAACTTCTTCGGCACTCTCACCACGTAGTTGACGCTGCTTGGCCTCCGCGTCCAAGGAAGCGAACTGATGCTGCAATTCGTCCGCCTCGCGGCGAATCGACTGCACATCATCCAAGCCCATCTTTTCGGCTTCCCATTGTTCTTTGAGGCTCGCCAGCTCGCCCTTGAGGGTTTGCATTTCGTCTTCGATTTGCTCGCGCTTTTCGATCGCCGATGCTTCAGGCTCATCAATCAACTGGCGGTGCACGAGTTCCAGCTGCCGCAAACGTCGCTGCAGCCGATCAATTGGCTCGGGCACACTTTGCTTTTCCATCGCCAGCCGGCTGGCGGCCTCGTCGATCAAGTCGATCGCTTTGTCGGGCAAGAATCGATCGGTGATATAGCGATTGGACAAGTTCGCAGCAGCCACAATGGCGTCGTCCGTAATGCGAATGCCGTGATGCGATTCGTAGCGTGGTTTGAGGCCACGCAAGATCGCGATCGTATCGTCGACATTGGGTTCACCGACCATCACCGGTTGAAAACGCCGCTCAAGCGCCGCGTCCTTTTCAATATGTTGTCGATACTCATTGAGCGTTGTGGCACCGATGCAGCGAAGCGCACCACGCGCCAATTCCGGCTTGAGCAAGTTCGCGGCGTCCGCTGAACCCTCGGCATTTCCGGCACCGACGACCAAATGCAATTCGTCGATGAACAAGATCACCTTGCCATCGGCATCTTTGACTTCGCGAACGACCGCCTTGAGTCGTTCTTCAAAGTCACCGCGAAATTTCGCGCCGGCGACTAGCGCACCCATGTCCAAAGACACGACGCGTTTGTCTTTCAAGCTTTCGGGGACGTCGCCTTCAAAGATCCGCAGGGCCAACCCTTCCGCGATTGCGGTCTTGCCCACGCCCGGTTGTCCAATCAGGACCGGATTGTTCTTTGTGCGACGCGAGAGCACTTGAATCACTCGCCGAATCTCATTGTCACGACCAATCACCGGATCGAGCTTGCCGGTCTGAGCCAAATTGGTCAGGTCGATGCCATATTTTTCGAGTGCTTGATAGGTCGTTTCGGCGTTGGGATCGGTGACACGTGCCGAACCACGAATCTGGCTCATCGCTTTCAGAACGTCGTCGGATTCCACGCCAACGAGCGAAAGCAGTTTTTGAGCTTTATTGTCAGTTTGCGTAATCGCTAGCAACACATGTTCTGTGCTGACGTATTCGTCTTTGAGTTGCTCCGCCGCTTTGGCTGCCGCTTCGAACACCGCTTGCAGCTTCGCCGACGCACGAGGCTGAGTGATGCCCGACTGCTTGGGCAGCTTGTCAATTTCGGAGTTGACCAGCGCGCGAAGTTTGGCCAAATCGATACCGAGTTTTCCGAGCAGTGGTTTGGTGATGCCTTCGGATTGGTCGAGCATGGACTGCGCGAGGTGCAGCGGATCGATCTCCGCATTGCCCGCTTCAACGGCGAGCGATTGGGCGGTCTGGATGGCCTGCTGCGCGTGCGTGGTGAGCTTGTCGATTTGAAAGGGCATGAGATTATTTCCTTGGTGAGATATTGAGAGGAGGGTTTGGTGCTGATGTCAGCGGAGGAGGGTTGAAGAGAGGTTCTGCGATGGATGATCAAAGCCGTGGTGGCATAAAAAAGGCGAGGGTTTGCGGAGGGTGATCCGCAAACGCTCGCCACGACGATTGGCTGAGACTGAGTTCGAAAAAAGTCGAGCTCAGTCTTTGACTTCGTACTCGGCGTCGATGGCGTCGTCGTCGTCCGCATCGGTGCTGGCCGCCGCTGCCGCAGCGGCATCACCACCGCCCGCTGGATTGCCGTCCGTCTTTTCGTACAAGACTTTGCTAAAGGCTTGTGACGCGGCTTCCAATTCGTCCGATGCCGTTTTGATTGCTGCCAGATCATCGCCCTCGGCAGCCGACTTGACCTTATCAATGGCCGCCGTCATCGGTGCCTTATCATCATCGGTCAGCTTCTCGTCGTTCTCGGTCATCAGTTTTTCAAGTTGATAAACCTGCTGACTGGCCTTGTTGCGTGCCTCGACCAACCGCACCAACACCAGAAACGGCAGTCTGCCCTAGGCCTTCACCAGCCTCCGCAATTCCCTCTGTGACACCGAGT
>JBCCJB010000457.1:0-3311 GCA_039028015.1 Planctomycetota bacterium | reverse complement strand
CGTCGGACGAGGTAAAACTTGGCTTTCCCGCCGCTACGGATTTCGGGATGCTCAAGGATTCCCGCGAGGTCGGCTGCGTTGGCTGTTTGCCAAGAGTGAATTCCAAGAAGCACGTCGCCCACTTCGATCTCGGCTTGATCAGCCGCCGAGCCAGGGCGAACCGCAGTGACCGTCAAACCACCGCGATAGTTGGTGCCCAGTCGCTGATTGAGCTGCCGCGTGGTTGACGAATTTGTGGGTCGGATTGTGACACCAACGATTCGCCATGCCGAGTCCGATTTGGCATTGCGCGCACTAGCCATGCGAGTCCCAGAGAATTCTGTTTCGTAGAGATCACCGTCTCGTTCGAATTCGACTCGGATTGGCGATTCGGGCTGCATCTCCAGAATCGTTAATGCGCACTCGAGTTCATCGTCAATCGGCGTCTCTCCCAGCATCGTGATCACATCACCTTTCTGAAGTCCGCCCATCTGCGCTGATCCACCGTTGACCAGACCCGTGACGCGGAAACCACCACTTGCGTCGGTTCGCCCTTGCATTCCGATCAGCGATCGCCGGTCGTTGTCACGCCGTACCATCTCCGTCACCGTTTCCAACACTTGATCAATTGGGATCGCGAACGCAATTTGTTGGGCACCGACGCGGACGGCGACGTTCACGCCGATCATCTCACCATCGATATTGAGGAGTGGTCCGCCGGAGTTGCCTGGATTAATCCCCGCACTGGTTTGAATCAGATCGCGGTATTCTTGCGTTTCATTGACGGGGATATCCCTGTGGAGGGCGCTGATGATGCCTTGAGTACTTGTGTGGACGTACCCAAATGCGTTTCCAATTGCGATCACCGTTTCGCCAATCATCAGATCATCGCTGCGTCCCCGTGGAACCGTCGGCAGTGGCCGATTCGTTCTCAGCTTGACCAACGCCAAATCGCTCGACGGATCTGAAGCGATCAAGTCCGCCTGCGTTGCCTGACCGTCAAACAGCGTGGCGTTGATTTGGCCAACATCCTGAACGACGTGGTAGTTGGTCACCACGTAGCCACGGGAATCCAAAATCACGCCGGTGCCCATCCCGTTGACTTGCTTGGGCCCCGATAAGTGCGTGCTTGTGGACCCACGGACCATCTTCTGTCCATGCAGGTTCACCACCGATGGTGACGCTCGGCGGATGGCTTTGACGGTGGGTGTTTCGCGAGATTGAGGTGAGGATCCCACCGTCGCGCGGCGATAGCTGGTCGCGCTGATTTCGGTCGCATCACGATCGCCGGCAGCGGCCAAGCTAACGTCGACCACTCCCAATGCCACGGAGGTTAGAAGCCCTAGAGCCGCTCCTTTAAAAAACCAACGCATGCAATCTCCGCACCCACCGAAACAATCGGAAGCCAAACGCGACGCGTCCAACCCGTGTGGCGGGGCAACGATCACGATGCCAGTCAGACCGGCACAAAAGCTACCATCGGACAGACCAACAAGACCGCTTGATGGCGCCGGAGGTGGGCCGCAAGGTTTATCAATTGCCATCTTTTTTGATCGACGACCCAAAAAAGCTGAAGAACTGGGTGACGCCGTAACGGCGTGATTGGGTTACAACGTGCCCGGCGAAACCTATTTCCCAGTCGACTTTGACAACTAATCACAACGATTTTGACATGGCCCCCGCAAACGCAACTGCGTCCGGACCCCTTGCTCTTGGTCGCCATCCCGTCACGACCGTGATTGGGCTGGAAGTCCACGTGCAGCTCAAAACGCGAACCAAATTGTTTTGTGGATGCACCATCCATTTTGGCAAGCCACCCAACTCGCAGGTTTGCCCGGTTTGCTTAGGGATGCCAGGAGCCTTGCCAGTCATCAACCGGCGTGCGGTCGACTTGGCCATTCGCACTGGGCTAGCGCTGCACTGCCGGATTCCACCGATCACGAAATGGGACCGTAAGCAGTATTTCTATCCGGATCTTCCCAAGGGCTACCAAATCAGTCAGTTCGACCTTCCGATTTGTGCCGACGGCTACTTGGATCTGCCGCGTGACGAAGAGGATGATGTAGCGACACCGCCTGTCCGCATTGGCATTTTGCGAGCCCATCTTGAGGAGGACGCTGGCAAATCGATGCATGACGAGACGTCAGGCATCGCTGACACAAAAATTGATTTGAATCGCTGTGGCACGCCACTGCTGGAGATCGTTTCGCTGCCAGATATCCGATCGCCGGAACAAGCCAAGTCGTATCTCAGCGAACTCAAATTATTGCTGACCCACCTGGGCGTCAGCGATTGCGAAATGCAGCAAGGAAGCTTGCGGGTCGATGCCAACGTCAATCTTCACGTGGATGTCGATGGTCGGCGAATCGCCACACCGATCGTGGAGATCAAAAACCTCAACAGTTTCCGCAACGTGCAGCGAGCCATCGCCTATGAAGTGCAACGTCAAGTGGTGGCCTGGGAAGAAACCCGCGAAACGATCGAGGATTCTCCCAAAACGACGCGGGGCTGGGACGATGCTGCGGAGCAGACTTTCGTGCAGCGGGAAAAAGAGCTGTCAGCCGATTATCGCTACTTTCCCGATCCGGATTTGCTTCCCATCCGTTTGCCGAGTGAACTCATTGACGATATCCGCGATTCACTGGGCGAGATGCCCGCCGCGACCCGAGAGCGTTTGCAAACGCAGTACGGTATCAAACCCTACGATGCCGACGTGATTGTCAATCAGGGTCCATCCATGATTGACTATTTCGAAACGGTCGCTGAAATCAGTGGGGATGGACGCCGCGCTGCATCGTGGATGATGCAGGACGTGATGCGAACGATCAAAGATGACGGCTTGTCGATCGAGTCGTTCCCAGTTGATGCCAACAAACTCGGTTGTTTGGTGCAGCGGATTGTTGGTGGCAAAATCGACAACCACCGTGCTCGTGATGTTTTTGATTACTTACGCTCGCACGATGTGACCGTGTCGGAGGCCGAGTCGGCACTGGGCATCGAGAGCGTCGGCGAGGATGACTTGAAGCAACTTTGCGAGGAATTGTTGGCCGCTAATCCACAGATCGTGGCGGATGTGCGTGGAGGCAAACAGCAAGCCGTTGGTGCGCTGATTGGTCAGGCCAAAAAGAAAAATAAGAACGCAAATCCGCAAGCGATTCGCCAGTTGTTGTTGGAATTAATCAATTCGAAATAGGCCTGCCGTTTCTCAACTCGGACGGCTTAGTGCCTATCCAAACACGCATGAGCCGAACGCGCCAGCGTCGGGCATCATTTGAATTGCGCGGCGGAGTCGAGGACCGAGGCTTGCGTCAACGGCTCATCGCAGGCTGTCT
>JBCCJB010000456.1:0-3327 GCA_039028015.1 Planctomycetota bacterium | reverse complement strand
GGACAGCGCCACTTTGGATTAGCCGTTCGGCGTTAGCCGCGGTTTTCTCGGGCTAAACCGTGGCTAGCGCCAAGACGGCTAATACGCTCGGTTATGCCATGAATCACTGTGTTTTCCATCCAAAGTGGCGCTGTCCAGCTAACGTCTCAGGTTTTTCGCTCATGAAGCGTCGTGATTTTCTAGTCACTGCCGGTAGCTGTTGTGTCGCTACGTCGGCGGCGAATGCGTCGCACGTCGACCGACGAATCCGCGTGTCACTGCGTCAAGCTCATCAGGGAACGCTTAAAACGGACATGAGTCTGCTGGATAGCTACGGACCGCCGCCGGACGCCTTGCGGCGGTTCTACTTGGCATCGCGAGAGGTGTTTGAAGGAAACGGCAATGCCGGTTTTTCAGACCCATCTATCATCGAAGCGGCGGCTCGATATCAACTGCCGCTAATGGGCGGTCCAATGTTGGGTGATCTGACCGATCGCGGTGTGACGATTTGGTTTCGACCGGCGACGACGTCACCGCTGCGGGTCAAGATCGATGAGCATGCCTATCCCGTTGTGGCTAAACATCCTGGTCAAGCAGTGCGATTAATGATCGATAACTTGAACGCGAACTCTGCTTACACATTTCATGTTGAACGAAAGGGCGAGGTGATTGCCGATGGGCAATTTCGCACGGCACCTGCGGAATCAAGTGTTGATTCATTTCGAATCGCGTTCGGATCGTGTTGCCACAAGATCGGGATTCATAACGTCAATCTTTTTAACACCGTCGTGAGTCGACAGCCTCATGCGATGATGCTGTTGGGTGACCTTGCTGTTGATGATCGCAACGATCAAATCAACATGCATCGTGCGGACTATCAATTGCGAGATGTTTCGACGGCTTGGCGGCATCTGGTTTCGAATGTCACCGTGTACGCTGCCTGGGACGACCATGATTATTTTGATAACGATCTCAGCGGTGTGCCGCGTGGATTCAAAGAGGACGATCGCGAGCAAGTTCGAGCGGTTTGGCAAGAAAACTGGAACAATCCGCCTACCGATGAGCCGCAGTCGGGGATCTATTTCAACCGACGCGTGGGTCCGGTTGAAATCATCATGCTTGATACCCGGTCATGTCGTGACCGCAGCCAGCGAAATCGGCCGCATAGTTTTCTGGGCGAAGATCAGCTGAACTGGCTGAAGAAAACGCTTGTCGAGTCAACCGCACCGTTCAAGGTGATCAGCAGTGGCACGATGTGGAGCGATTATGTCTCACGAGCCAAAGACAGCTGGGGGACGTGGGATAAGAGTACTCGCGAAGTCATTTTTGATTGGATTGAGTTGCAGGATGTCAGTGGCGTGTTGCTGGTTAGTGGTGATCGTCACGGTGCACGCGGTTTCCGCATTCCACGCCCGTCCGGAAAGTCGTTTTACGAATTCGAACCGGCAACGCTTGGCGGCGCCTCGGGGCCAGCCGGTTTGGTTGAGGGCTGTGCAGAGCAGCTGTTTGGCTATGACGGACACGATGATTCGGGAAACGATTTCGTCGCCTTTGGGGAGTTCACCTTTGACACGCAGTTGAAGGTTCCGTCAGTCACCTTTCGGCTGATCAGTCAGTTTGGTGAGGTGTTGGAGGAGTTGGCATTGGATGTGAACGAATTACCTTAGGACTTGTCTGCCAATAAGCTACGCAATTAGCCGAAACGCGCTTGCGTCGAGTCTCATGGAAACCGGGGCTATCGCCCATCGGCTAATTTTGGAACCGGTAATTTAATGATGGACGAGGCCTTAGCGATCTGCAGTCAATCAACTCTAAACCTTTGTTCGCCTTCTTTAAGGATCTCTACCGACTATGTCCGAGTGGCGGGATCGGGCGAGACGGATTCGTGACGTGCACGATCGAATACCCCTCACTCTTTTGCAAGTTGGAACCTGGTGCTGTTTCGCGGGATGGGCGTGGGGTCATCTTTACTGGGAAGGGCCGCTGGGCGTGTTGCTTTGGCACGAGGCAACGCTGCAGTGGGTCACGTCATGGGGTGTCAGCTGGGACACATTTGTTGGTACGGGAGCCGATGACGGATTGATTCAAATCCTTCAGCGATGCGTGGGTTGGATTTTATTTTTCGCTGCCATTGCTGCGATAGCGATTCGGTTTTCAAGTCACGCGACCCGTTATGCCAGCACGGTTGGGATCAGCATTGGTGCGGGTTGTCTTTCGGTGATCACGCTTGCGCTATACATCAGCGCGATGCAGCAATTGCCCATGTTGATTGAACATGGCGGACAGGTATTGATGCCCATCTGCTTGCTGCTTGCCGTGCACTACGGTGCTCGCAGTTCGATTACCATCACGATCACGGTGGTCGCAGTGATGTTGACGTTCGCGGGTCATGGGGCCTACGCCGCTGGGATGTGGCCGACACCGGCAAATTTCTATGCCATGACCACCGTCATCCTGGGAACCGATTTTGAAACGACACAGCGAATGCTGTTTATCGCTGGCGTGCTCGACTTCGGCGTGTGCGTCGGTCTTTTGGTGCCTTATTGCCGCCGGATTGCAGCTGGCTATGCCGTCGTGTGGGGTTTCTTGACAGCGATGGCTCGTCCTGTTGCCGGCATGTCGCTTGAATTAAACTACTTCGCCGCGGACCAGCACCTGCACCAAGCGATCTTGCGTGCCCCTCATTTCATCCTCCCCGCATTCCTCGTCTTGATCTGGTCCACCGACGAGTCAGAGACCCCTGAATCCCGTTTGGGAACCAAACCATCATGATGCACCGACTGTCTGTTGTCTTATGCACGCTCGTTTGCGGTGGCATGGTCGCTGCACAATCCAATCGCAATCGTGTCGACCCGCTTAAGATGCCTGAGGTATCGAAGCAAGAACTGATTTGTTTCGCGCTTTATACCGTTCACGATCAGACGCTTAAGTTGACCGCGCAGCTTTATCCGCTCGATGACGATGATCCGCGGGTGGTGCGTCTGGAAGTGCAGACCGATGACGGTTGGCAAGAGATCGATCGCGTGACGGTGATTGAAGATGGCTGGACAGCACCATTTCGCGTCGATGACTGGGATGATTCCAAGTCGCACGCTTACCGTGTTCGGCACGGTGAGGAGGCCGTCTATGAGGGCACGATCCGTAAAAACCCAATCGACAAAGAGTCCATCGTGGTCGCAGGGTTCACCGGAAACTCGGTGAGCTACAAGCACGGCGGTGACATTGCTCGGCAGGATCTGATCGACAATGTGAAACGCATTGACGCCGATGTGCTTTTCTTTTCAGGCGATCAAGTTTATGACCACCGCCGACATTATCTCGGTTGGCTCAAGTTTGGGCGTGACTTTG
>JBCCJB010000455.1:0-3339 GCA_039028015.1 Planctomycetota bacterium | reverse complement strand
GTTTGCTCCCGGCGACCCGCGCCCATGGCAGCTTTTGCTGGATGCCAAATCAGTCGCCAAACGCCAGGGCATTGCTCCCGAACAACTATCTGGTACGACCGCGCCAGCGGCAGGCGTGACGCCGGCGGCAGGAACGTGGGCTGGCACCTTGAACCCGCATGCCATCGCACAGAATTCCGCTGCACAAAATTCAATCGCACAGGGTCCAAGCGCGCAGGGTCCCATCGCACAGGCCGGCGGATTTCAGGCGATGCCGCTGACCCAAAGTGGGTCTCCCATCCAGCAAGTGCAAGCCGCACTGCCGACTGAGCCCTTGGATTTGAAGGCGGATACGGGAACGAAGTTGTTCCAGGAAGGCATGAAGCTACTGACTCAAGGTCAAAAGACTCAGGCCCGTGCGAAGTTTGTTGAAGCCTGGAAATACGAGTCGACATTGGACACGGAAACCCGTCGATCGCTTCAAGACAAACTCACGTTGCTGCAACCCTCTCGCTTGCCATCGACCAATTCCAATGAATCGGAACCGATGACGCCGATGCAGAAGGCGGAGTTGGAAGCCCAATCTCAAACGCGTCGCCTGTACCGCGAGGTGACGTCGGAACTTGCCAAGGCCAATGAGAAACGCGAGTCGGCACCGCTTGATGCGGTCGACGATTTGCAACGCGTACTCCGTCGCATCGATGGTGCGAATGTTGATGCTGCCTCCAAGGCGTCTCTGGCAGCGATGGTCAACCGCGCCTTGGCGGAGCAAAGGTCATACGTCGAAGCCAATCGCGCTGACATCGAATTGAAACTTCAGAATGAAGCCGTGCGCACCGAACTAGCAACGGAAGCAACTCGCGAAGCGCGCATTGATGAAGAAATCTCGTCACTTGTTGAAACGTTCAATGACCTGATGGATCAGGAACGTTACGCAGAAGCGGAGATCATCGCTAAGGAAGTCCGCGAGCTCAAACCGAATTCCACCATTGCGACCAGCATGTTCCACAGCAGTCGCATGAAGACCCGCATCCAGATCGATCAAGAGATCACGGCTGCCAGTGAAGATGGATTCGCGCGAACGATGTTGGACTTGGGACGCACGGCGATCCCCATGGATCCACAACGGGAAATTGAATATCCCGAGCCGCGTTCGTGGGAAGAGATGTCTCGCTTGCGAATCGCTGCCGACGATACCGATTCAATGCTCAGTCCCAAAGAGCAGCAAATCGAACGCACCTTGCAGTCGCAAGAGGTCAAACTGAACTATCGCAACCGCCCCTTGGGTGAAGTGCTCGACGACCTATCGGCGCTCTCGGGCATTCCGATGGTGATGGACATGCGTGCCCTCGGTGCTGTGCGAGTCAGTTCGGATACGCCGGTGATGATGTCGATCTCGCAACCGATTTCGCTTCGCAGCGCGCTGAACCTCATGCTCAAAGATCTCGATCTCACGTATGTGATCGAGAATGATGTGCTCAACGTGACCAGCCGTGAAGCACGACGACTGAAGGTGATCGCGCGAACGTATCGTGTGGCTGATTTGGTCACACCGATCCCCAACTTTGTCGCGGGTTATGAACAAGGTTTGGCGGGTGCACTGAAGGCGGCCTACCAAATGGTACAGCCGACGGCCAATGTGCAGGTGATGCCGGTTTCGGCAACTGATCTTGGTGCTGGATTGGCCAACAATCGGAACGCATCAATGAATCCGAACATCCTGGGCCAGTACAGTCCCGGCGTGTCCGGTGGTGGTTTTGCTGGTGGCGGATTGGGCGCTGGGGGTGCCGTTCGAGGCGGCGCCGGTGGCGGTGCCATCGCGGATTTTGATTCGCTGATGAATCTGATCCAACAAACCATTGAACCAACGACATGGGAAGCTTTGGGTGGTGTGGGCACGATGGCCCCGTATCCGCAAAACCTGTCGCTGGTCATCAGCACGACCAGTGATGTTCACGATCAGATCGTCGATTTGCTCGAAACGCTTCGTCGTCTGCAGAATCTGCAAATCACGATTGAGGTCCGCTTCATCACACTTGCCGACACGTTTTTTGAGCAAATCGGAATCGATTTTGATGTGCAGTTTGATGACAACGCGACAGGCTTGCCCGCTGACGATTCCGGCAATGATGTGACCATTGGTCTCTCGGCACCCGGCATTCCCACGCCGGACCTGGACATTCGGTTTGAGAACAACTCAGCCGGTGTGGTTTCCCCGTTTGGAGCTCCAGACGCGGGTGCGATCTCATCGATCGGATTCGCGATCTTGTCCGACATCGAAGCCTTCTTCTTCCTGCAAGCGGCCCAAGGTGATAACCGCAGCAATATCATGCAGGCACCGAAGGTCACGATGTTTGATGGCCAAATTGCCAGTATCAATGACAACACGCAGCGTCCCTTTGTGACCAGCGTCATCCCGGTGGTGGGCGATTTCGCAGTGGCACAGCAGCCCGTTATTGTCGTGCTCGATGAGGGCACCAAACTCAATGTGCAGGCGGTCGTCAGTGATGACAAACGGTTTGTCCGTGTCACCTTGGTCCCGACGTTTAGTCAGATCGGTGAAGTCAACACGTTCACCTTCCAAGGGACGTCCACATCACGCAGCAGCTCCCAAGGTCGGGACACCGACACTAACGGTGATGGTGTGATCGACGACAATGACGCTGTTGATGATGAAGAGTCCGAGGAGACCACGACCGGTACCACCGTCCAACAACCGGTCTTCGCGTTCACAACAGTGAGCACGACGGTCAGCGTTCCCGATGGCGGCACAATTCTGCTTGGGGGCATCAAACGGATGAGTGAAGGCCGCACCGAACGCGGTGTGCCGTTCCTCAGTAAGATTCCCTATGTCAGTCGTCTGTTCCGCAACACAGCGGTCGGACGCGATGCTCGAAGCCTAATGCTGATGGTCACGCCACGGATCATCATCCAAGAGGAAGAAGAGATCGCACAGACCGGTTTTGACCCCGGTCGATGACCTCGCATTCCAGGGTTTAGCTGGACAGCGGAACTTCCTCACATTTGGCGCTGTCCAGTTAGGCTCCCATTTCATCATGCAGCTATAAACGCGGATCAACAGGTTCGCTTTCAAGCGCAAGCACACCGAAGACGCATTCGTGGACTTTGCGAAGGGGTTCGCGGCGGACGAAGCGTTCGAGAGCTTCGATGCCTAAAGCCAGCTCACGAATGGCGAGCGATCGCTTGCGGCCGACTTGACGGTTGCGAAGCCGTTTCAAGTTCGGCTCGCTGTCATAGTTCGGGCCGTAGATGATTCGCAGGTATTCTTTGCCGCGACACTTGATGGCGGGCTGGACCAATCCCTTCTTGCCGCGGGCCAGATAGTCGGCCGGCTTGACG
>JBCCJB010000454.1:0-3348 GCA_039028015.1 Planctomycetota bacterium | reverse complement strand
GCAAAACGCCGACGTTGAAAGCTCAGGCGAAGACGTAGTGATGATCGCGAACACCATCACAATGGCAAACGGCACGTCGACCGTTGCTCAGACGCAAATCCTCGCTCAAGCGACTGGCGGTGATCTAACCATCGGGCTGCTTGATGCCAACCGCGTATCGTTGGATGCTGCAGCCGCGCAGATTATTGATGGCAATGACGGATCCGTCACAAACGTTCGCGCCAGCAGCGCGCGTCTCTCAGCTGCAACCGGTATCGGCGGCGCACCGGGTTCTGGCCCGGTAGATACAAACAACGAAGCAATCGATCTGGAAGTTGGCACCATTGCCGCCGAATCTAGCGGCGGAATTTACCTGCAGCAACTCGGCGTCGGCGGCGACCTCCTCGTCAACTCCGTTGCCGCTACGACGGTAACAATCTCCATTGAACGCTCGGCGTTTGATTCGAGCACCGTCACAGAATCCGTTTCCGAGACGCTGCAAGATTTAGAAGACCTCAGTACGACCGGCGGTAACCCAATCAAAGTGGTCGCTCTTGATGGCACCATCACGATCGGTGGCGGGAGCGATGGGATCGGCGTTTCAGCCGGATCTGACGGCGATGTGCTTCTGCAGTCGCGAGGCTCCAGTGCTGACATCGTCATCAATGCCTCCGTCGACAGCGGCAGTGGACATGTGACGTTCGATGCGGCTCGCGGCGTTGCGATCAACGCTGAAGTCAGTACCGGTGGCGTGGGGACCATCGTGATCCTGGCCGGCACCGACATCGAAGTTGACGCAAGGGTCCAGACGACCGACGGAGACATACTTCTGGAAGCATCCGAGTCCATTCTGCAAAACGCTTTAGTCGACACGAGCTCAGGTGATGTGGGCCTGATTGCCAATTCCTCGATTGCACAGTCGGCCAATGGAGATATTACGAGCGACAGCGGTGATGTTTTTGTGCATGCGACCGGCAATTGGTCTATGGACGCAGAAGCCACCATCACCGCAGGCGGCCAGGATGTTGTTGGCATCAGCGGAGGAACGATCCGTTTGGGTGTCATCCAAGTAACCGATGCATCAACAAACCGCGTCGCCTTGAGTGCAGCCGTTAGCATCCTGGATGCCAACGAGGGTTCAGTCAATGTGCTCGAAAGCGATGCCAATTCGAATACGACGTTGTCTCTTCGCGCTTTCGATGGCAGCATCGGTTTAGCAGATTCGAATAGTGCTACCGGTGCAAACACGGAAGCCATCGATCTGAATGTGGATGTCGTGGCAGCAAACTCGGCCGACGGAATCTACCTGCGCGAAATCACCGCGGGCGGCTCAATCACGGTTGATTCGGTTGCCGCCGCTTCAGTCGTAGTTGGCGATGTCCTCCGCACCCAATTCAACAGCACCACCACGACGGTGGCTCAATCGCTTGAGTTGGAAGGCCTAGAAGATCTGCGAAGCACGGATGATGGACCGATCAAGTTGGTTGCCGAAGGAGGTACGATCACCATCAATGGCGGAAGCGACACGGACGCAGTGGATGCCGATGGAAACGGAGATGTTTTGATTGAGGCACGGTCCGCTGGGAGTCGTTTGGTTATCAATGATTCGGTTACCAGTGACTCCGGTCACGTCACCATCGATGCGGAAAGCGACGTCGAACTCAATGCTGCGTTAGCAACCGGCGCTGATGGGTCGTTGGTTGTCTTTTCAGAAGCCAACATTCTGTCCGATGCACAGCTGACGACCGTTGGCGGTGACATCCTATTGTCGGCCGATACAAACATCACTCAACCTGGCCTGATCACTAGCACAGAAGGTAACGTTGGATTGATCGCGAGTGCCTCGATCATCCAAACTTCGACCGCGGAAATCTCTACGGCCCGTGGCGACGTTCTGCTCGATGCGGGGGCGGACTGGACGATGGATGGCGATGCAACGATCACCGCCGGCGGTCAGCAAGTGATTGGACAATCAGGCGGAACAATCACACTGGGTGTGATCCAGGTCACCGACGCGATCGAGAACCATGTCGCTCTTTCGGCAGCCGCCGACATCCTCGACGCCAATGCAGCCGATATCAATGTCTCGGAGACGGTCGCGAGCGCGAACACGACCCTTTCCTTGCGAGCGGGCAGTGGAACGATTGGACAGGCAGACCCGGGGCCTCCGGTCGACGACAATACATCAGCCATTGACCTAAACATCGACACGGTGGCGGCTCGGTCGGCAACCGGAATCTA
Source organism: Planctomycetota bacterium (assembly GCA_039028015.1). Lineage (GTDB taxonomy): Bacteria > Planctomycetota > Planctomycetia > Pirellulales > Pirellulaceae > Rhodopirellula. The sequence continues at coordinate 1,128 of JBCCJB010000454.1, read as the reverse complement.
CCTGCGAGAGGTGTCCGCAGGCGGCGCTGTCACCGTCGATATTGTCCAATCGGTTATCGTTGATTTGGAATCAGCCACTCGCAGCAACTTCAACAGTTCCACAAGCGATGTTTCGCAAGACCGAACGCTTGGATCACTCGAAGACCTAACGACGACAAGTGACGGCCCGATCAAAATTGTTGCCGAATCCGGAACACTAACCGTCAATGCTGGATCGGGTCAAACAGGTATTGCAGCTGACGGGGCAGCTGACATCCTCGTAGAAGCTCGTGACGTCAATAGCAACGTTGTTATCAACGGCAGCATCGTCAGCGAAAGCGGTCACATCACCTTAGATGCGGACTCTGTTCTGACTGTCGATGCAATCGTATCTACGGGAGGCGACGGCACAGTCGTAATGTTCGCGGGCGAAACGCTTTCAACTGATGCCGTCATCACGACGGTGGACGGCGACATTCTTCTTTCGGCAGACTCGATTACGCAAGATGCACTGATAACGACCACAACGGGTGACGTGGGACTGTTGGCAAACGCCACGATCAATCAGAACGAAGATGGCGATATTACAACGATCGACGGGGACGTGGTGGTCGACGCTGGAAGCAACTGGACGATGAATGCGAACACAACGATCACCGGTGGAGGCCAGGATGTGCTGGGGATCAGCGGTGGCTCGATAACGCTGGGGATCATTCAGGTCACTGACGCGAGCGTCAATCGTGTGTCCCTGTCAGCCAACGGAAACATCTTCGATGCCAACGGAACCGCACTCAATGTGACCGAGTCAATCGCGGGATCGAGCACCAGCTTGTCTCTACGATCCATGAACGGTTCGATTGGAAAAGACGACCTTCAAAGTAGCGCAGACGAGAATACTGAAGCGATCGATGTTAACGTGGATCGTATTGCAGCAGCCTCCGCGACAGGAATTTATGTCCGCGAGTCCGGTCCAAAAAGCGATGTCATTGTCGGTTCTGTGGCTGGTGCAACCGTTAATGTTGACGGAGTCGTCCGTTCTCGTTTTAACAGCAGTACCTCCGACGTATCGGAATCACGAACGCTGGACTCGCTTGAGGATTTGACGACATCAGGGGTTGATGGAGACATCAAGCTGATTGCCGAGGATGG
>JBCCJB010000453.1:0-3357 GCA_039028015.1 Planctomycetota bacterium | reverse complement strand
GATTATCAAGGAAGGCACTTGAATGTGGAGATGCAGGTATCGGTCTACGCGGGGTTAATTGAACGGCTCGTCTATTACGCATGCAGTATGTACGTGGACCAACTGGGCGTTGGCGGAAATTATGCCTTGGCAGCACCCGCGATCTCGATCTGCCTTCTCAGCAACCGTTTGTTCCCTGAGCGGAACCAAGCACACCACCGTTTTGAGATGCTTGATCGAGCCAGCGAGACTCGGATTGACAATGGGATTGAAATTCACACGGTCGAGCTGATCAAGTATGATTTGGATGTAGGTTCGCTAGCTCAAGCGAGCAGCATCGAGCAGTGGGCGTTCCTTCTTCTCCACGCTCAGAAGTATGAATTTGATGAGCTTTCGAGTCTGCTCCCCGGTTCTGAATTATCAGTCGGCGATCGAAACGATTCGGGTGATATCCGCGAAAACAGAGGACAAGCAGATGTACGATCAGCGAGAAAAAGCTCAGCGCGACTACGAATGGGCTCTGTCGGGTGCCAAAGAAGAGGGTATTGAACAGGGTCGCGAAGAAGGATTAGAGCAGGGTCGTGAAGAGGGTCTGGCAACAGGCGAGTTAATCGGCAAGGTTCAAATGCTTGAGCAGTTGCTGGGTGAACCCTTGACATCGAAATCAGATTTACTTTCGCTAGGCATTGATTTCCTTGGTTCCAGAGTAAATGAGTTACGGGAACGTTTGCGTCAACGTCGAAGCTGATGATGCGTTACCGCGTCCTAATCCAGCGTTGCGAGGACCACATCGAGCACCAACGCCGCATGATCGCTGGCGACGCTTTCGCCCTGCCAATCTGGGTTGGTCTGACGAAATGCGACTCGGTCAAACAAGAACGACCGCAGTACTTCGAGACGCGATTGATCAACGGCAATGCAATCCAGACGTCCGGGCCAGAACGTCTCGGCCGGATCAACAGCTGCCCAAGTCGATGTGGATTGGTCGATCAAGCTGCGGGGCAACACTTCCGACAACCCGGCATCGAGCAAACAGCTAAGTGGCACATCACTACCAACCAGATTGAAATCGCCGAGCACAACGACGGGTAGTTCACGATATTCATCGCCCAAGTCACCGCGGCGCAGCGACTGAATTTTTTGGGTCAGTGCATTCATCGTCTCGATTCGCTGAATGTCCTCTTCACTCCCCAAGTATCCACAACACTTCAAGTGAATCGAAACGACGAGTAGAGGATCGCGGTCCGGCAGGGTGATCACCGCAACAGCGGCACGAGGCAAATCCAGGGGAACTGGCGTGCACTGACCCTTTGTGGCAATCGCACATCCGTTGTGCCAGTGCGTTTGCATCTCATCCACGTTTGGAATCACACGCCCGAGGCCAGATTGAAATAAATCTGCTTCCCATTCTTCATTGAAACAAATGATGTCCGGTTGCATTTGTTCGATCATCCGAGCCAACACGGGGCCCCTAAATGGATCGCAAGTCCCCTGGTGCAACGTGTTGAAACTGATGATCCGAGTGGCCTGAGGTTCAGTATCGGGAATCGCCACGCTCTCTGGCGTTACCACCATCGGTTTAGGAACTTCTAGCCGCATCAGATCGTTTAGCTGATCGCCCTGATCGAAGGCCACCGAAATAACGTCACCTGGGGCGACGTTGACGGGCGACAAATTACATTGCATCTCAATCTGCCGGCTGGCAAACGTGGGCGCAGCGACAAACGATAGTTCGGGCCAAGAGATTGCGGTTGCCGCTTTTCGCTCGCTCATGAGCATCGCTTGCCGCAATCGAAAATCGAGATTCAGACGACGGTCAAACTCGCTTTCGGTCGGCGGCAATCCAATCGTCATTCGCAAGGTGCCGTCACTTTCGGGACCACTTTGCAGATTCAGAGGCTGATCAAATGTCAACCGAGCGTGGAGCGTGGCGCCGCGCATCGTCACATCGACCTGAGTCAAATCCAGCTTGGAGGTCGCATCACCGACGGGATCTTGCTGAGTGATGGCGGCGGACTGCCAATCATCCCACTTTCCGTCCATTGACATCGGTGATTGATTTTTGATGATGACGGCTGGCGGTAGTCGGATGTCAGGTTCCCGTGTCACGAAGCCGCAACCAGCGCAGACGAGCATCATGACGATGAAAGCTGCTCCAACAAATTTGTCGCGCGTTTGGATCATGACAATGCGATTGCGATGGACCGTTATCTCATCCATCGTCTGGATAGGGTTAATCATCAACGGGCACGCGACGCCGCCCAATACGCTGAGGGAAAAAGCGACGGTTCGAAGCGCACCCGAGCAAACGCCAACCACGCTTTCGGCTCGCCAGGCCATCGAAAAGCTACGTGACGGCAATACTCGTTTCATGCATGGTAAGCCGCTGCACCCGCATGAGAAAGCCGATTGGCGATCGTTGCTTGAAGATGGCCAACATCCTTTCGCGGTGGTACTTGGATGCGCCGATTCACGCGTGCCTCCAGAGTTGATTTTTGACCAGGGCTTTGGTGACTTATTCGTAATCCGCGTTGCGGGCAACGTGGTCGATACCGATGTGATTGCCAGCGTTGAATACGCGATTGATCATTTGGAAACACCACTCTTGGTTGTGATGGGGCACACTCACTGTGGAGCCGTATCCGCGACCGTCGATCTTCTTTCGGATACCAAGGGTGAAGCAGCCGAAGTTGTGTCATTGCTCTACCGGATTGAACCGGCAGTGATGCAGCTGGACCCAGCCTTGCCTCGTGAAGCCAAGATCGAAGCCGCCATTCGGAAAAATGTTGAATTGGCGGTACGCCGGCTCAGTCGTGTTCCTGACCTTCGCAGGCAAGTGCTGGCCGACAGTATCAAGATCACCGGTGCGGTTTATGACATGCACACCGGTCAAGTTCAATTCATTGACGATGTTTCAAATGGTGCTGACGGATCTTCAACAAACCGAAAATGATCGCCATCGAAAAGACCGAGATCGCTCAGCTTGAGCGACGGAATAACTAGTAAGGCCATGAAGCTCAACGTCATGAATGGTGCGCAAAGCGACGAACCCATCGCCTTGGTCAACGCATCCAACTTGGTATAGCGTGCCGCGACTTCGGGGCAGGGCAGGGTGGCCATCAACCCAGCAACGGGCAGCGGCAACGTTTCGATTTGATCGCCATCCACCACAATGAGTCCACCGCGATCAGCGATGACGGCATTGACGGCGCGACAAATGGAATCGTCATCAACACCGACGGCCAAAATGTTGTGGCAATCGTGCCCAACCGAACTCGCGATCGCCCCGCGTTGCAATCCAAACGATCGCACCAGAGCCATCGATGGTGGAACGTCGGCATAACGGTTCACATTGACTAGTTTTAATAAGTCGTTCTC
>JBCCJB010000452.1:0-3360 GCA_039028015.1 Planctomycetota bacterium | reverse complement strand
GGCGCGGTCGTCAATCCGTTTTACGATTCCATGCTGGTCAAGGTGACCGCGCGAGCTCCGACGCTCGACGCAGCCGCATCGCGCATGGATCGCTGTCTGCAGGAGTTTCGCATTCGCGGTGTCAAAACAAACATTCCGTTTCTGTTGAAACTCGTCAATCATCCGTCGTTCCTGGCAGGTGAAGCGACCACACGTTTGATCGACACCACGCCTGAATTGTTTCAGTTGCCGCGGCGCCGTGATCGGGCCACTAAATTGCTGACGTTCTTGGGCGAGACCATTGTCAATGGAAATGCACTTGTCAGTGGTCGACCCGTCGCCACACGACGCGACCCCGCGCCGGTCCCCGATGTTCCCGCATCCAACAAGCCACCGCGTGGAACCGCCGACATTCTGCGTGAGGAAGGCATCGATGGGCTGATTCAGTGGGTCAAAGGCCAGTCAAGTCTTCTGCTGACTGACACAACAATGCGTGACGCGCATCAATCATTGCTGGCCACGCGAGTTCGAACGGCTGACATGCTGCAGATCGCACCGGCCTACGCGTATTTGGCACCGCAGTTGTTTTCGTTGGAGATGTGGGGCGGTGCGACATTCGATACCAGCATGCGATTCTTGAAGGAATCACCCTGGCAACGTTTGGCTGACTTGCGTGCCGCAGTGCCCAACATCCTGACACAAATGCTCCTGCGTGCCAGCAATGCCGTCGGTTACACCAATTACCCAGACACTGTGGTGCGCCTGTTTGTCCGTGAAGCGGTCCAGGCTGGCATGGATGTTTTTCGCGTCTTTGATGCGTTGAACTGGGAAGAGAACATGCGTGTCGCGATGGACGCTGTTCGCGAGGAAGGAGGCATTTGCGAAGCCGCGATTTGTTACACCGGCGATCTGCAAAACCCAACTCGCACCAAGTATGACTTGAAGTACTACGTCAACTTGGCCAAGCAACTTGATCGTGGCGGTGCGCACTTGTTGGCCATCAAAGACATGGCCGGCTTGTTGAAGCCGCAAGCTGCCGTGACGCTTCTTCGGGCGCTGCGTGACGTAACCGACCTTCCCATTCACTTGCACACGCATGATACAGCGGGCATTCAAGCATCGACGCTCATGACGGCTGCTGAGGAGGGATGTCATATTGTCGATGGGGCGTTGGCACCGATGTCCGGAGGCACCAGCCAAGTCAATTTGAACACGCTTGTTGAAGCACTTCGATCAACGAAACGTGAGTCCGACCTATCCAGTGAAGCTTTGACGATGCTGGCCACGTATTGGCAGGCGGCTCGCGAGTTTTATCGGCCTTTCGAGGCGGATGTGTTGCCCGCGACGGGCGATCTCTACGACCATGAGATGCCCGGTGGTCAGTACACCAATCTTTTTCAACAAGCACGATCACTCGGATTGGCGGACCAGTGGTCCAGCGTTTGTCGGGCGTACGCCGAGGTCAATCAATTGTTCGGTGATATCGTCAAAGTCACACCGACCAGCAAGGCGGTAGGTGACATGGCGTTGTTCTTAGTGGCCAACGACAGGTCGGCTTCTGACGTCTTGACGTCGGACAAAGCGTTGGCGTTTCCCGCCAGTGTTTTGGATTTGATCGGCGGTCGCATGGGTCAGCCACCCGGCGGGTTTCCGTCGGATGTGCAATCGAAAATCTTGGGCGATGTGGCCGCGTTAACAGAGCGTCCTGGATCGACCATGCCTCCTGCCGATATCGATGAGGCGCGTTCCGAAGCGTCTCAACTAACTGGTGAAACGCCCAACGACCGCGATGCGGTGACGTACTTGCTGTATCCCAAGGTGTTTGCTGAGTTTGCCGAGCATCGCAACAAGTATGGTGACGTGGGTGTCTTGCCGACGCCCGATTTTTTCTACGGACAAAAACCCGGCGATGAGATTGCGGTCGACATCGAGCCCGGCAAGCGACTGATCATCAAGTACCTGGCCGTTGGTGAAGCTCGCCCCGACGGTTCGAGAACGGTCTTCTTTGAACTCAATGGCCAACCGCGGGAAGTGTCGGTCATCGATCGGTCACTCGATGTTGACGTCCAAGCATCGATCAAAGCTGACCCTGGTAATGCCTCTCACGTGGCCGCGTCGATGCCCGGGATGGTGATCACAGTTGCTGCTGGTGAAGGCGAAAAAGTTCGTGCGGGACAAAAGCTCTTGGTTCTAGAAGCCATGAAGATGGAAACCACGATCAATTCACCGTCCGATGGCGTCTTGAAGAAAGTTCATACGCCACCTGGGACACAGGTCGAAACCGGCGACTTGTTGGCTGAGTTGGAATGATGCTTTGCAGCAGGACATCCTCGAGCTGATATCGGCTTGGTCAGTCAGCCCGCGACTGTACCTTCGCCCATGCCGCAGCGCCGATCACGCCCGCATCATCGCCTAGTTTGGCAGCCACCACATCAAAGCGATCTTTGTAGACCGACATCACGCTGTCGCGCGCGGTTTGCTTGACCGTGCCAACGATCAGGTCCTCCATCGCCTCGACCAATCCACCACCCAAAACGATCGTGTCGGGAGCCAAAATATGGACGACGTTGACAACGGCGTAGCCGATCGCGCGACAGGCTTCTTCAATCAAGCGTTTGACAGTTTTATCGCCATTGGCGACGGAATCGGCCAACGCACCTGAGCGAATTTCGGATAGATCCGTGCCCACGTCTTTTGCCAACGCGGGTGCCTCTCCTCGGAAAGCTGCTTTGGCCGCTTCGGCGGCGATCGTCAGTCGACTGGCTTCCGCCTCGAGTGTTCCCGGCAACGCGTAACCGCTGCTGCGAATGCTGCTGCTGATGCGGGTGTGACCGATTTCCATGCATGAGATTCCGGAGCCGTGCAAGATCTGTCCTTCGTAAACACAGCCACCGCCGATCCCGGTCCCCGGAAAAATTCCCACCACGCAACGCGAGCCTTTTGCGGCACCAAACTGATACTCCCCATACACACCGGCATCAACGTCATTGAGCACAGTGACCTCGCAATCGAATCGATCCGCCAGGAATGATTGGATGTCGACATCATCCCAACCCAGGTTTGGCGTCGTCAGAATGCGACCTTTCTTGAGATCGATGGGTCCCGGACATCCGATACCGATCCCGGCAATCCGATCAGCATCCAGATCGTTCTCATCCAACAAACGATCGATGGTCGAAGCAATTCGTTGAATGCCGCTATCGGATCCCTCACGGCCTTTGGTTTTGCGACGCCTGCGACCTAGGTCGCGAAATAGCTCGTCGTAGGCGACCGCGAGCATCTTTGTGCCGCCCAGATCAAAACCAATCCAAATGTCTCTCACGATGCATCCTCAGGCGGCGCGACGTTCAAATAGCATGGACGATCGTGGCGGCCCGCGTG
>JBCCJB010000451.1:0-3397 GCA_039028015.1 Planctomycetota bacterium | reverse complement strand
CCCGGTGAAGCCGAATTGCAGTTTCGCATTGAGCGTCAGGATGCCGACGATCCCAGTTCAAGTCGTCTGATCCAGACGGCTCGTTTTCGGCCTCGAGGTTTATTGGGGTTGTTGTATTGGTGTGCCGTCTGGCCATTGCACGGGTTGGTCTTCCCAACGATGCTTCGTGGCATTCGACGCGATGCCGAGCGCAGCGCGAGCTGACGATATCGTCAGCCAAACACTAGGCTGACCCGTCAACGATGTTCATTTGCATTCTCTCACCAGACCGACGGCTCCATGCCTCAGTATTTGACCAGCCTGACCTTGCGGCTGGCAGCGGGTGCCCAACAGATCGACGCCGCCACTCGCGAGACTCATGCGCAGTGGATTGTCAGTCAGCAGTGTGACGGCGGCGGGTTTGCGGGGCGTGAAGGACCACCGGACCCGTATTACACGGCGTTCGCCTTGCGAAGTTTGTGGATCCTCGGCGGCTTGGATGAGCGAGTCGCGATTCCAACCGGAGCATTTTTGCGAGATCGATTGACGCGGAAGGATTCAATCGTTGATCTGGTGTCATTGGTTTTTGCCGCGGCGATATTGGAGCTGGCGGCGGGTGAAGTCGTGATTGACGACGGCGATGATCGGTGGCGAAACAACGTGGCGTCGCTATTGGCATCACTGCGATGTGACGACGGTGGGTTCGCCAAAACACCCGAGGGTCGCGCCGGAAGTACGTATCAGACGTTCTTATCGGTGCTGTGTCATGAACTGATCGGCATCGATGTGCCTCAGCCCGATGCCATCATCGATTTTCTGCAGTCACAAAAACAGGATGGCGGTGGTTACCGCGAGATCCGAGCGGCCAAACGAGCGGGCGTCAATCCGACCGCGGCTGCTATTGGAACCTTCGTCACGCTGAATCGGCTGCAAAAGAGTGCGGAAGCTGACACCATCGATTTTCTGGCAGAGATGCAAACCAGTGACGGTGGCTTGACCGCCAACACCCGCATTCCGTTTGCCGATCTACTCAGTTCGTGCACCGGTGCGATCACGCTGCGTGACCTCGACGCGATGGATTGCATTGATGTCGCGAGACTGAATCGGTACGCCCAATCCATGCAAGTTCGCGACGACGGGGGACGCGTCTCGGGGGGCTTTGTTGGCTTTGAGCTCGATCAAACTGCCGACGTGGAGTACACGTTCTATGGGCTCTCGACGTTGTCCATTGTTCAACAATGACTTAAGCGTTTGCCGCGAAATGGACGATCAAGCCGAAAGAATTGATCTTTCGCCATGAACGGATTTTTTCGAAGATCGGTTTCACGGTGATTGGCGAGCCGACGGGTGAATTTGAGTGCGTACCAGCGAACAAGGATGAAGCGATGCGAACGCTACTGTTATTGGGCTTGGCAATTGGTGGTGCGTTCATGGCCGGTTGGTTCACCATCGAACGCGATGGCGATCGCACTCGCATTGAAATCAACAAGACCGAAGTGCGCAGCGATGTGGGTCGCACCATCGACCGAGTGCAAGACCTTCGCCAACAGCGCGAACAGGATCGCGTTGCGGCACAGAATCGATTCTATCCACCGGTGCAGGGCGCTAATTACAGCCAGCCTTCGGTCAATCCGAACAATGGCTACGGCCAAACAGGCGCCTACCCGAATCAAAATGGTTCGTACGCCAATCCCAGTTCCTATCAACAGCCTGGCTATGGCGGGGGAACTGGCTTCGGGAACACACCATCGAGCTACCCGGCAAACGCGGCGGCTCCCAATGACCGTTGGTCGGGTACTCAACAACCAGCACCGTGGGCTCCGAATCGCTGAATCGCCACGGCTGTTTTGACCCTGGTTCCAGGTCATTATCCCTGAAACAATCCGCGCGGCACGACGGGTGCGGTTCGCGTCATAGAATCAGTCGTTGGGATTCGATTTGGACGCCGGCCAGCACAAAGCGTCCTCGATGATCAGCGTTGGGATGCCGTTGCGAATCGGATAGATGCGGCTGCCGTCGGCAATCATGAGGCCCCCATCAATCGGTTCGTTCACGGCTTGATCGAGCGTGTCGCGAACATCGCCCCGACCGATCGCCGCATTGACTTCCTCGACAAGGCTTGGCTCAGCAAGGATTAATTGCTCGCCCGATGCTGGGCATCGCAAAATAGGCAAAATATCCGGGGTGATCATATTGATTTCTGTTGCTTTCTCGACGCGAAGTTCAACGACAATCGACGACGACGTCGAAACCACAGTCGTCCTCTTTTCTGAACCATGGATGTTTCGGGATGGTTGTGCCGATGAACAGAGCTTATCGGATTCTGTGCCAGGTTTATCGGACTCGGTGCCACTATTTTATCTGTCTGGTAGCCACCACGTTGTTTGGTAGCGGACTATCCGCGCCGGTGGCCGATGCGGAAGACGCCGCATCGTTCTATACCGACCCCGCAACGGGAATCGTGTACCGAAAAGTATTTCGCACGGTGGAGCGTCCCGTCGTCGAAACGAAAATGACGCGGCAGGAACAAACGGTTTACACGCCCGAAACCGTGACGCGGGCAAAGCCGGAAATTCGGCGAACTTATCAACCGGTGACGCAATTCTCGTGGCAGCCGCGAATCGAAGGTCGTTGGAACCCGTTCCGTCAGCCGAGAGTGGCCTATCATCATGTTCCGGAAACTCGCTGGCAGGCTCGCGATGAAATCGTCACGCGTAATGAAGTGAGAACACAGTGGAAAGCCGAAAAGCGATTTGCCGACGTGCCCGAGACAACCACTCGGATCTCACGTCAGGAAGTGGTTGACTTTGAACCCGTCGGCCGAGTCGCACCCGCGCCCGTTCCGGGAACGACGTTAGGCACATCATCCTTGGCAGCGGTTCAGCCCAATTTGTCTCCTGAAATTGCCTCTCGTCTCAGACCGCTCTCGTCAGGTGAAGTCGTTCAACCGGGCAGTGCCGGGTATGCCTCGACCCAAACACTGGCCACACGGCAGCGAATCCGATCTGATCTGGAATCGGGCATGCGGCCGACCGATTTGGTTCCCCGCAGCGGTGGTTATGTTGCTCCACCGACCGTCGCGACCGGCGTCGCGGGACTGCCGGTCATGTCGCTTTGGCGTTAATCACATTGAGCCCATTCGACAATGGGGTATGACCCTCTGACAAAATCTCATTGCGGTTGGTCAGACATCTCCCAACCAAGTTGTTTCAAGAATCGTCACGCGACTGCCAACGGGTCAGACCCGAATGGCACTTAATCTGTCAGAAGTTGTTGGGGCATCGGGCTTTAGAAACGATTGACAGCAAGGGGCTTCACTTGCGATGAGTTTGGGTACTTCACCACCTAAACACGTCAAGCAAGGAAGCCCCCCGTGTGTCATGTTCCTTTCGATTCTTTGCGAAGCCGTGTCCGCCAT
>JBCCJB010000450.1:0-3400 GCA_039028015.1 Planctomycetota bacterium | reverse complement strand
ATGATGACCGTTCTTCTTGTTTCGGCTTGGATGTTGTTTGCGACATCCACCGTGATTGCGACGGATCGTGAGCCCGATTCCCCGCAGTATGATCTCAGCAATCCAGTCTCGAACGAATCACAACTTCCGAACATTGTTTGGATCATTCCGGATGATATGTCGGCTCAATTTGGTTGTTATGGTGAAACCGCAATCGAGACGCCGCACGTTGACGCGTTAGCCGCGTCGGGCGTTCGCTTTACCAACGCGTTCGTGACGGCACCGGTGTGCTCCACGTGCCGGTCGGCGTTCATTACCGGCATGTTCCAAACAAGCATCGGCGCGCACCACCATCGCAGTGGTCGAGGTGAGCTCAAGATTGAGTTGCCCGACAATATCGCAATGGTTCCCGAGCTATTCCAGAAAGCTGGTTACTTCACATCGATCAGCAGCTGGCCAATGGGTCATCGATCCGGTCGTAGCGATGCCTTGGGCAAAACCGACTACAACTTCCAATGGGACCCCGCCATATATGATGGCAACGACTGGTCCCAACGAGCCGAAGGTCAGCCATTCTTCGCCCAAATCCACACACCTGGCGGCAAGCTTCGCGGTAAGGATGCCGATGGGTGGGAACGAATCGCAAAGCGAGCTGAACAGCTGCTGGGTGATCGCACAACGACGGATCAAGTTTCGCTGCCGCCCTATTATCCGCCTCATCCCGACGTGGTCGCTGACTGGGCCGCGTACCTCGATAGCGTTCGCGTTACCGATGCCATGGTGGGTGACGTCGTCAAGCGATTGAAAGACGAGGGTATCGAATCAAATACGCTGGTCCTGTTTATGACCGATCATGGTATCAGTCACGCGCGGGGAAAGCAGTTTCTTTACGATGAAGGCATTCATGTGCCACTCATCATCGCGGGACCGACTGTCCAAGCCGGCATCACTCGTGATGATCCCGTGCACCATATCGATATTGCGGCGCTATCGTTGGCCGCCGCGGGGATCGACATTCCAGACAACATGCAAGCGCGTGACATTTTATCGAACGACTACGAGCCGCGCGATGCGGTGTTTGCCGCACGGGATCGGTGCGATGAAACCGTTGACAACATTCGCTCGGTTCGGACCGTTGACTTCAAATACATCCGAAACTTCTTACCGAACCGGCCTTACTTGCAACCATGCGCTTACAAAGATGGCAAGGCGATCATCAAAGCCATTCGTGACTGGGATCAAGAAGGTCGTCTGAATGAGATCCAACAACTTGTGACGGCTTCGACGCGATCGCCGGAGGAGCTGTACGATCTTTCGTCCGACCCCTACGAAATCAATAATTTGGCAAGCAATCCGCAATACGCCGATCAGCTAGCGCAGTTGCGGAAAAGGCTTGACACTTGGATGCGTTCAACAGGCGACCTCGGCCGGCAGCCGGAATCCGAGGCCATGTATGACAGTGACATGGCGGTCTACCTGGATAAATTTCGTGGACGCAAACCCAACCCAGAGCAGTTTCAAATCATCTCCGGCAACATTGCGACGATGAAACGATGGGCTGCTGAAGGCAAGTGAATCACTCTGCCCGACGACACTTTTGGATCACTTGGTTGTCGTGGGCGGTTAGTTGGTTAGCCGCTGTGGTCATTGTCAGCTGGATGATCGAACACGTCTGGGATGGCATGGTCGTGTTTTGGATCTGGATTACATGGATTCATCTCGGCGTACTAACGTCACTAGCGGCGATCTGGTTTGTTCTTGGACCCGCTGCCATTTGGCTTCGCGGAACACAATTGATCGGTGCTTGGTTGGTCATTTCCGTCATCGCCACGGCAAGCACAACGGCAATCACGCCCGGCTTCGCTGCCGAAAGCGTTGAGCGGTTCGTTGCTGAATTGGCTGGATTCTTTTTTGGTTCGTTATTCGGCACCGCATGCATGGCCGTACCACTCTCGGTGCTTCGCTGGTGCCGCGTTCGATTGATTCACTTCGACGGGCAAGCGAGCACAGTGATCGAACCGGCTCCGATATCGATCATCGATTTGATGTGGGGCACATCCTTTGTCGCCTTGACGATCGGTTTGCTGATGCAATTACGTCAACCGTTGACCAATGACAACGACTTCGTATCGCCATTCGCCACGCTGACCATCATCACAATATTCTTTACCACATTCGCATTGATCTCGTGCCTCACCTTGCTCTGGCCGCTGTTGGTATCCATGTCGACGCGAATGACCCACGAAACCAAGCTCAACACGATCGTCGCCATCGGTGTGTCCGGAACCGTGATTGGATTTGCTTTGATCGGCTACTCAGATGGCGACACGGGTGCTCTTCGAACGATCGCGGTCATCCTGGTCTGCTTCTGGATTCCGCTGGGATGGTTGATGGCTCGATTGAAACGTGAACGCCAATGGTTTCGGTTCGCCATTCGTCAACGGCCGAGGTAATCGTTGGTCACCTCATAGCGCATCAGGTCACAATCCAATCGTAGCCCGACGCGACCATGCTCAGCTCCGGTGTGTCACGCGATGATGGATTTCAACACGTGACCGTGCACGTCCGTCAAGCGGAATCGTCGACCCTGATATTTGAAAGTCAGTCTTTCATGATCGATTCCCATGAGATGCAAAATGGTGGCGTGGAAATCGTGCACATGCACCCCATCACGGACAATGTTGTAGCCAAACTCGTCCGTCTCACCGAAAGTGATTCCGGGTTTGATGCCACCACCGGCTAACCAAGCGGTGAAACATCGCGGATGATGATCCCGACCATAGTTGTCATGCGTCAGCACACCTTGCGTGTATGACGTACGTCCAAATTCACCACCCCAAATGACCAATGTGTCATCCAACATCCCGAGTCGTTTCAGGTCCTTTACCAATGCCGCGGAAGCCCGATCCGTTTCTTGTGCTTGCTGTTTGATTTGCCTTGGTAAATTCGAGTGTTGATCCCATCCTTGGTGGTACAGCTGAATGAAACGCACGTCTCGCTGAGCCAGTCGTCGCGCCAACAAGCAATTGGCCGCAAACGTGCCCGGTGTTTTCGCGTCATCACCGTACAAATCGAAAGTTGACTCCGGTTCGTCGGAGAAATCGGTCGCATCCGGTACGGAAGTCTGCATGCGATAGGCCATCTCATACTGCGCGACGCGAGACTCGATTTCCGGATCAAGCTCCTGCGTGAACTGATGCTGATTGAGTTGATTGATGACGTCTAACTGAGCTCGGCGCCGTGACGCAGGTATGCCATTTGGATTCGACAAGTACAAAACCGCATCACTACCGCTGCGAAATGGCACGCCCTGATGTTTCGAGTCAAGAAATCCGTTGCCCCACAATCGCGCGTACAGCGGTTGCCCACCCTGTCCGGCCGAGACCAGGACAATAAACGCCGGCAAGTCCTCATTCTCACT
>JBCCJB010000449.1:0-3412 GCA_039028015.1 Planctomycetota bacterium | reverse complement strand
CGTAGACACGCATGAACGACAGCGGACCCGACGGTGTGCCACCACCGGAGAGCTTCTCGCGCTGGCTGCGAATCGTTGATAGGTCGGTACCGGTTCCTGAACCAAACTTGAATAGCATGGCTTCGCTGCAAGCCAGCCGCATGATGTCTTCCATGTTGTCATCGACGGCTTGAATGAAACACGCCGAGCCCTGCGGAAATTCGTAGGGGTTTTCGGGCTGTTTCATTCAAGCCGTCGATGACAACATGGAAGACATCATGCGGCTGGCTTGCAGTGAAGCCATGCTGTTCAAGTTTGGTTCCGGCACCGGCACTGACTTGTCAACGATTCGCAGCCAGCGCGAGAAGCTCTCCGGTGGTGGCACACCGTCGGGCCCGCTGTCGTTCATGCGTGTCTACGATTCGATTGCCGGTGTGGTGAAATCCGGTGGTAAGACGCGTCGTGCCGCGAAGATGCAGTCGCTCAAAGTCTGGCACGCTGACATTTTGGAATTCATTGAGTGCAAATGGGCCGAGGAAAAGAAAGCACACGCATTGATTCGTGAAGGCTACGAATCGAACTTCAATGGCGAAGCGTACAGCAGTGTCTGCTTCCAAAACGCCAATCTTTCGGTGCGATTAACCGACGACTTCATGGAAACGGTTCGTCGCGGTGACATTTGGCAAACGCGTTGGGTAACCAACAAGCCCAGCGAAGATGCGCCGCAGTACGATGCCAAAGAGCTGCTGAACAAAATGGCGGAGTGCGCCTGGCATTGTGGCGACCCCGGTGTGCAATACGACACCACGATCAACAAGTGGCACACATGTCCCGGAAGCGGTGCGATCAACGCGAGTAACCCATGCGTGACCGGCGACACCCTTGTCAGCACGGCGGCAGGCTATCGACGCATTGTTGATATGGTTGGTAAGACGCTGGAGATCATCAATGGCAACGGAAAGGTTGTCCGGGTCGAAAAGATCTTCCCCACTGGCACCAAACCCGTTTTCAAATTGCGTACCCGAGGCGGTTACTCCGTCAAGCTGACCGCTGACCATCGAGTTTGGACCGAAAATCGAGGCGACGTACCCGCTTGCGAGCTGACCGTTGACGATGTGATTCGTTTGGAGAGCGTTGGCTTTGGTAATCAATTCGTCGCCAGCGAGTTTGGTCACTTGCTCGGCGTCGCTCTCGGCGATGGCTGTCTGACGACGGGAACTAACGATCAGGAGTTTCTGTTCGTCAACCTCGGCGAGAACGAGCGAGATTTGGCTAATCGCTTGCAGGCGGGCATCTCTGTAATCAACCAGTGGTTGGGTGTTGAGGATGGCCGTTCGCTACGTGGTAGCGGCGTCACCGAAGTCGCGTCGGGACTTCGCGTGGGCACTTCGGTAAGTCGCATTGTGAAAGAACTACGCCGCTATGCAGTTTTGGATCAAGGTTCAACCGGCAAGCTGTTAACCGATGAAGTCTTCAGTCTAGATCGTCCGAGCCAAGCTGCGATTCTTTCGGGCTTGTTCACGGCCGACGGAACCGTCGCGAATTATGGAAGCAAATCGCAATACGTTTCACTTGATAGCACTAGCGAAGCTTTGCTGGAGCAAGTTCAGCTGCTGTTGCTTGGTTTTGGCATCAAATCAAAAATTTATCGAAACCGACGTGCCATTGGTGCCACACATGCTGATTTGCCTGATGGCAAGGGTGGCACCAAATCGTATCCGGTCGCGCAGATGCATTCGCTTCGCATCTCGCGCTCTTCCCGTGTTCAATTTGAAAACGAAGTTGGTTTCCTGCCGGAATCAGACAAAGCCAACCGGCTCAATGAGCTGAATGCGAACGTTTCAACCTACGAAGATCGCATGGTCGATTTTGTTGATTCGTTGGAACCAGTGGGTGTTGAAGACGTCTTCGATTTAACGGAACCCGAGTCCAACCACTTTGTCGCCGGTGGCATGGTCGTTCACAACTGCAGTGAGTACATGTTCCTTGATGACACGGCGTGCAATCTGGCAAGCATCAACTTGATGAAGTTTGTTGATGATGATGGTTCGTTTGCACACGAGCGTTTTCGTGCCGCCGCTCGAACCTTTTTGATCGCCCAAGAGATTCTCGTTGACCATGCGAGCTATCCCACCGAACCGATCGCTCGCAACAGTCATCAATTCCGCCCACTCGGTTTGGGCTATTCAAATCTCGGCAGCGTCATGATGACGGCAGGTATGCCCTACGACAGTGATGCGGCACGCGGTTTGTGCGGATCGCTAACAGCACTGCTGCACGGCGAAGCAAATCGTGTGAGTGCCGAAATGGCCGGCGTGGTTGGGCCGTTTGAAGCTTATGGCGAGAACGAATCATCAATGCTTCGTGTGATGCAGATGCATCGCGACGCGGCCGATGACATCAATGATGCCGGACCACCCGAGTTGAAGGCGGCCGCTCAGGCGTTGTGGGATGATGTTCTTGAGATCGGTCACAAATACGGTTTTCGAAATGCCCAGGCGACCGTGCTCGCACCGACCGGCACGATCAGCTTCATGATGGACTGCGACACAACCGGTATCGAGCCCGATATCGCACTGGTGAAGTACAAGCAGCTCGCTGGCGGCGGGATGCTGAAAATCGTCAACCAGACGGTCAAGCTAGGATTGAAGACGCTGGGTTACGCCGACGATGAGATTCAGTCGATCCTTAAATACATCGACGAAAACGACACGATCGAAGGTGCACCTGGCATCAAAGACGCTCATTTGCCGGTCTTTGATTGCGCGTTCAAACCTGCTGGCGGCGTCCGCAGCATTCCCTGGCAAGCCCATGTCACGATGATGGCAGCGGCGCAACCGTTTCTGTCTGGAGCAATCAGCAAAACAGTCAACATGCCAACCGAGGTCACGCCTCAAGACATCGCTGATGCGTATTTCTGGGGATGGGAGTTGGGACTCAAAGCGATTGCGATCTATCGCGATGGCAGCAAACAGTCACAACCGCTAAATACAAAACAAGACGATGCACCTGAAGCGGCCGAAGCAACCAAGGTCGTCACAGAAACCATTGAAAAAGTGGTGTACAAACCAAATCGTGAGCGACTGCCCGACACACGGCAAAGCCTCACCCACAAATTCAGTATCGCGGGACACGAAGGGTATCTTTGCGTTGGCTTGTACAACGATGGTCGCCCCGGCGAGATCTTCATCACGATGGCGAAGGAAGGGTCGACCATCGGTGGTATCATGGACAGCTTTGGCACCGCGTTATCGATCGCGTTGCAGTATGGTGTTCCGCTTGAGGTGCTGGTCAACAAGTTCAGTCACACCCGATTTGAGCCGATGGGCCACACGTCGAACAAAGATATTCGCATCGCAAAGAGTGTCGTGGATTACATCGCACGCTGGTTGGGCATCACGTTCATGTCAGGTCACGATCATGCAGCGTCCGG